>NZ_JACJOY010000076.1:0-39023 GCF_014695815.1 Trichocoleus sp. FACHB-6 | reverse complement strand
TATCAGCCTACTCCTGGAGATTTTCCGGCGCTCGCATTGCTTGTTTTTTCACTTCTCAGACCCCAGATTTATTGTCAAGTACAATTTATACCAAATTAGATGAGCTTACCCTGCGATCGCCTCCATCTCCCGCAAAGGCGATCGCATCCTCAAACAAACTTGCGCGAACTGACAAGTCAGCGCTTCGCTATCGCATTCTTGCTAAATTTTGGCTGCACGTAGAAGCGCGATCGCATATTAACCGTAATAATTTGAGAAACGTACTCGCAACTTTCCCATAGAGAAAACACATTTAAATAAGTAGTGGGGCAGCGATTATATATAATCACTGCCCCACACAGAGTATTAACTATTTCTTGCGTTGCTTACGCAGGAAGCAATACTGTATCAATGATGTGAATGACGCCGTTATCAGCAGCAACATCGGCTGTTGAAACTTTAGAATCATTTACCTTGACGCCACCATTGGAAGCATCAATTTTTACATCTGAACCCTGAACTGTAGTAGCTGACTTCAGCTTAGCTACGTCAGATGCCATCACTTTGCCGGAAACCACATGATAGGTCAGGATTTGCTTAAGCTTCGGAATATCTTGAAGCAATGAATCTACTGTACCTGCGGGAAGTTTAGCGAAAGCTTCATCAGTAGGCGCAAACACAGTGAAGGGACCAGCGCCTTGTAGTGTATCAACCAAACCAGCAGCTTTGACGGCAGCAACTAGGGTGTTAAATGAACCAGCCTGAACGGCGGTATCAACGATATTAGCCAAGTTTTTTACCTAGTTTTTTGTCTCTTGTTAACAACTATAAAGTGTATTTTAATAAATTGTCTGTACCTTTAGGCATATCCCCGATTTATTGATCGGAGAGCCACACAAATACTAGATATCGTTTATACTAACAAAGTCATAGATTTAATTTAGGTTAAGTGGAGTTTATGCAAAAGTTATAGGATAAACTTCAACTTTAATTAAGAAGATTACTTAGCATTTTTATAACAATAACTACTGAGAGAACATACATTGGTGCAAATGCAGCCGAGGCACCAGTTCCTCATATTTTTAATATAAATTCATGTAGTTTTATTCTACTCTTGCTAGACTAACTTGCTTGGTTGAATTTGGCAAATGGGGAGCGTTGGAAACCTGAAGGCGCGATTCAGCGAAAGCAGATTTTCTGTTCTGTAAAGGTAAGTGCAATTAGGCAAAGCCCAGCGCCTGTCTGAAGAGATGCCAAAAGCTGCTCAAGTGATCGCATACTTCTCTCAGATGAAGTTTAGATCGTTGCTTGCACTAAAGGACTCTCAAAGATTTCCGTACCCATAGAAAAGCACCGCAATTTACCTTGCGGTGCTTTTCCTTCACTTAGCCTTATTTATCAGATGCAAGCAGCTCTGATACCGCTGCGTGTGCCAACACAACACCAGGTTCCCGCTGGAAAGCGTTGTAGTATTTCCTGGCAAACCCATTGCCTACCTCTGAGGGAGTTAGCAGCGTGCGAGCATAACCAATCAAATTCTGGACATCCTCCAGCGATACGGGTTCATCAGCTTGGAGCATTTCATCAATCTGCACAACCAGCTCAGAAAGGCGATGCAGCCAAGCAAATTGTTCATGCTCAATGACGAGTTGAAGAAGTTCCGTGTTCGAGACTCGTCCGCGCACCTGTTCGTAGGTGATGCGTTCTGTGTCAAGCAACATCCGGTGGAGGTGCAGCAATTTGTTCCGCAGATCGCGCAGATATTGATGTTGATGTATTCGTTGTAAAAGTGTGTTAGAAGTCAATTGAACCCATCCTCCCGTTACGATAATCTTCAATCGCTTGAACAATTTCTGCTTCGGTATTCATCACGAATGGCCCGTAGCGGACAACTGGCTCGTTTAGCGGTACGCCAGCAATGAGCAGCACATCCAATGGCGATCGCGCATCTGATGGATTGGCAAGGGTGACTTCTTCACCATCTTGTGCAAACAACACCATCTGCCCATCTCCTGCACGTTCCTTGTCTGCACCAAACAAACCTTCTCCATCTAGCACGTATGTAAAGGCATTGTATTCTTTTGGCACAGGCTGAACCACTGTTCCGCCCGGTTGCAGCGTGAAGTGCAGGTACATTATCGGAGTCTGCGTTGCGATCGTTGACTTCACTCCCAGCGCTTCTCCAGCGATCGCTTTTACCGTTACCAAGCCATCATCAGTCTGAGCCGTGGGAATTTGCTCCGCCGAGATTTCCTGATAACGAGGTTTCATCATCTTGTCCCGCCGAGGCAGATTTACCCAAAGTTGCAGTCCGTGAAGCCGTCCGCCAGTCCGAGCAAATTCCCGCTCTGGCATTTCTGAATGCACAACACCCGCTCCTGCTGTCATCCACTGCACATCACCAGCACCCAACTGTCCTGCATGACCCTGTGAATCTTTGTGTTCCAAGCGTCCTTCAAGCACATAGGAAACCGTCTCAAAGCCCCGATGGGGATGATCCGGCGCTCCTTTTGCTTGTCCCGGCTCAATATTAATAGGCCCTAATTCATCAAGGAGGAGGAAGGGGTCGAAGTGGGAAAAGGCGCTTTTAGGGAATGGGCGGCGCACAAGCATCCCTTCACCTTCCAGCGTTTCGACACTGTTAATGATGCCTGCAACCGTTCGCATCGTTCGTATTTGAGTCGTCATCAACTGTCTCCTTGATGCCTTAGCTATCAGTTTAATCAGAACCCTGGCGAAGAATATGCAGATAACCAGCACTTGCAGAGTATGAAAGTCTCTCTAAATCGGGTCATAAACCCCGGACGGCAAGAAGCTGATGCCTTTAGGTTCTTTGTCGGAGCAAACCATCATTCATCTCGTTTAGTTTGATTGCTCCTATATGTGATTACTCATATATTAGCATAAGATCATAAGTGACCAATAGAGCTTCCACTACTTTATTCTTCGGAAAACCGTCTATGTCTCTGGCACACGCAATTCTGGGTTTACTTCAGCAACAAGAGAGGACGGGTTACGACCTGAAAACAGGCTGCTTCGATGGATGTATTGCTCACTTGTGGCCCGCAGATCAAGCACAAATCTACAGAACCCTCGATAAACTGGTTGAGCAAGGTTGGATTACCTGTACTGTAGAGATTCAGAGCGATCGCCCCAATCGCAAAGTTTACAGTTTGACAGAGGCAGGACTAGCTGAGTTAATCCGGTGGCTTCAATGTCCTCAGCCTTTACCAACGGTAAGAGAACCGTTACTTATTCAAATGTATTTCGCCGCACAGCTATCAAATGATGCGATTATTCATCTGCTAGAACAGCAGCTAGCTGCACGTCGCGAAAAGCTGGCTGAGTGTGAGAATATTGATTTACCAACTCTGGGCGACGAAGCTGCTAGTCGCGAACAGATTATGCAACGCCTGGTGCTGGAGCTGGTAATGGGAAGAGAACAAACTTATATTGATTCGCTCAAGAGTGCCATTGATGTCATTCGTCAGCAGTGAGCTTTTTAATCTACACAGATGCTTTCTTTTGTCAAGTTAATTTAGATGCTTTTACCCTGGATTACTATATAGCGATCGCGTCTTTATTTGCAAAGAGCGATCGCTATCAATCATGGTCAGCCAATCAACAACAGATTATTTAGCAAACAGCGCTTTTGATGCAGATACACCAGCCAGCCGCATCTGTCTCCTCAATTGTAAGCTTAACAATGTCATAGCGCTCCATTGCCCCAAGATCACCATAAAAACAGTAATCACGGAGGCTTCTTTTACAGCCATCAAGGGAAAAGCGGTAAGCAGCCAAACACCAGGATTTTTATAAAATGGCATCGACAGCAAGCCGAAAAAGACCGGGGGGAATGCAATCAAAGCTGTTACAGTCATGCTAGCCCAGAGCGATCGCTTATCTGTTTTCATAAACAACAGACTCTGAACTATAACCGCGTAAATCAAAATCCAGTTTAGACTTAGTATCAAACCTAAAATTGCTTGCATCTTCTCAGAATTTGACGGCCAAGATAAAATCCAAGCCCCCCAAATTGCTGTTTTAATTCCCAAATTAATCGCCACTGCTACAACAGCAGGGCTTTTTTCACCCCAAATCAAATCCTGAACTAAATCACTCTTCCAGAACCCTCGGCGTTTAGAAACCCTTTCTCGGCGGTAACGCGCCCAAGTCTGCAACGATTGACGGTGAGGCGACAAAGCAGCAATTAACCCCACAAACCAAAGCAAGTTTATTATTTCAAAAACCAATGTCAATAGTGACAAAGCCCCATAATCAGAGGTTCTTGCTAGGTTAAAAACATTGTTTTGCAGACAGAATCCTATAAGTAGAACTTCAAAATAACCCGTTATCCAGTAACTTTGTTTTTTACTGATTAAAGTAGCATTTGCATTAGAAAAACGTCGGTTTAATGCTTGCCAAATCCAGTAAGTCCACAAACCGAAATTCAGCATTATAAAACCTTCGGACAACACTAGACTACCAAGTGGTAAGTAGAACCATTCCAAACTGTAAATATTGATGCTGGTTGAATCGAAATCCTTACTCCTCACCAAGTCCATAGCAAAATTTAGTATTTGTAGCAATGGCCAAGCAAATACAAAACTCAAAAAAGTGCCTGCCCAAGCTTGAAATCCTCCTAAAAAAGCATAGAGCAGAGCAGCAGTGTAAAAGAAACAGCAACCTGCGCCTATGAGGAGATAAAAGCTCAGAATAAAAATAAAAGGAACACCGGCACTAATAGCAGTCCACAAATGCAACGGCACTGCAAGAGCTACACCCAAATAAACTATAATTGGAACTCCTAACATCTTGCCAATCAAAATACTTTGGCTAGATTGGGGACTCAACCGAATAAAATTTAGGGTGCCTCGACGTTCTTCTTTGCCGAGGTCAGTAATTAACATATAGACACCTGCCAGCAAAAGAATAAGCGGCAAAATCCAGTTGAGAGTAGAGAATAAGCTCTCCCAAATAGAATAATGAGCCTGTTCGTAGAGATAGGTCAGTAGTAAAAACTGTGTTAGCAGAGATACGCCGGCTGCTATTAGTAAATTACGGTTTTTTAGGTGTCCTTTTAGTTCTCGCAACAGCTGCGGATTCCAGTCGCCTAACCGCTCTATCCAAGGTAGATTCATTGCCTTTTTCCTTTATTATTTAATCTCGTTCCCAGGTTGCGCCCTGGGAACGCATTCGGGAGGCAGAGCCTCCTAGAGCCTCCAGATGGTCGTTCCCAGGCTAAGCCTGGGAACGAAAAGGATTAGCTAGGTAAAGCAGAACGCCCGGACATCAGAGCTTTCGAGGCAGACTCACCAGCCAACCGCAGTTGTCGGGCTGTCTGAATACTCAATAAGCTGAACGCCAACCACTGTCCCAGCACTGATAAACAAACGGTGGTTATTGCAACATCTTTTGCCGCATACCAAGAGAAGGCGGAAAACAGCCACAAACCAGGAATTTCATTAGGATCGATGGACAGCAAGCCGAAGGTGACAGGCGGCAATATAATCAATGCAGCTACTGTACTGGCAGCCCAAAGCGATCGCTTCGGTGTCTTCATAAACAGCATCAGCTGCGCTACGCCTGCGTAAATCAAGATTACATTCACGCTCAGCACTACAGTCATTAGTGCTGATACCTTATAGTCGCTTTCAGGCCAAACCAGTATCCAAGGTACGACTATTAGTGAGGCAATGAGCAAATTAAGCGCCACTGCCACCAGTGAGGGGCTTTTCTCACCCCAAACTAAATCTTGCACGAGTTTCTTACCACGAGAAGATGTCCCCTCCCGGCGGTAACGCGCCCAATCTTGCAAGACTTGGCGGTGCGGTGACAAAGCTGCCATTAGACACAAAAACAGCGGCAGATTCAACAGCAGTAAAGCACCAAAATTCTCGAATAGTCTTGCTGGTATAGCGTCTGGATTCTCGTACCATTTTGGTAGTTTCAGAGAAAATCCGATCAGCGCAACTTCACAGCAAGCTGTGATTAAGTAACTTTGCCGCTTGCTCAGTAGAGTAGCACCGGAGTTGTGGAAGCAGCGTTTCAGCCCTTGCCAAAACCAGAAGGTTCCTAGAGCATAGTTCAGTAGGCTAAAGCTGGCCATGTTCCAAAGACTGGCACCCAATGGTAAGCCAAACCATTGCCACGCTTGTCGCTGATCCATTCCCAAGGAATATACTTTCCCTAGAGGACTGGCATCTATCAGATATGGCAGTACAACTGAAGGAGAAAATACGAACAGCCAGTCTAGTGCATTATTTCCAGCTACTGAACCCCTGTGAAGGTTCATGGTAGTCATCATGCTCAGAAAAGCTAACACGATGCCGCCGCCGAACCAAGCTTGAAATCCACCTAGTCCACCGCTGACTAAGCCATAGAGTAGCGCCGCACTGTAGAAGCAAGCGGCACTAGCAACGACGACCCCGTAAAAGCCCAAAATCAGGGCTAAAGGAATTTCTGCCGACAGTCCGGCGAATAAATGCAAAGGAATCGCCAAACCTACCAAAAGATACATGACAATCGGCACACCCAAAAGCTTGCCGCTGAAAAGGCTGGTAGTAGACTGGGGACTCAGACGAATGAAGTTAAGCGTACCGCGATTTTCTTCCCGTGCCAGGTCGCTGATCAGCATATAGGTGCCAACCACTAACACGGTTAAGAAACCAATAACACTCAGCCAGACGGATACATCTAGCCACCACAGTTGCCAGTTAATGTCAATATTGCCAAGGGCATCCCGTAAGCATTTGGTATCCCCAGCTCTTCCTCTGCAATATCTGTTGTAAATGTCGGCGTTACCAGTATCAAGAGGCAACATGGTGCTAAAACTCATTAGCAGTAGCAGCTGCCCCAGCAGGGATATACCTACTGCAATAAGTACGTTCCGGGGTTTTAAACGCCCTTTGAATTCTCGCAATAACTGGGGATTTAAGTCTCCCAGCCGATCTGTCCAATTAACTTTCATGAGTAAAAAATTCTCCAGAATCAACGGAATTTTAGATTTTAAATTTCCAATCAAATCCAAAATCTAAAATCCAAAATCCAAAATCTATGAGGCTTGCTGGTGTCCCAGTTTGAGAAAGATAGTTTCCAGGTCTTCTTGGGTGCAGTGGAATTCGGTCAACTCAATGCCGGATTCTACGAGCGATCGCAATAACTTAGCACACTCTTCCTGACTCCCGGTAAAATAAAGACGTACTCGCTCTTGTCCCGGCACCACCTCCCATTCTTCGACTAAAGGATGGTTTTTCAGTTGGGCAATAAGTGCTTCTAGCTTACCCAATGTTGACAGGAAAATCTGCTGTCGCGACAAACGGCGATAAAGTTCTTTTAGCGGCGCACTTTCCACTAAAAAACCTAGTTCCATGATGCCGACTGAGGTGCAAAGTTCCGCTAAGTCGCTAAGGACATGGGAAGAAATCACAATTGTCATCCCAGCTTCCTGCAATACTTTGATGATTTCCCGGAATTGCATCCTGGCAATTGGGTCTAAGCCGGAAACTGGTTCATCTAAGAGTAGCAAAATCGGCTCGTGAATAATCGTCCGGGCAAGACTGAGGCGCTGCTTCATCCCCCGCGAGAGAGTGGAAATAATGCTATTGCGCTTATTGGTTAGTTGCACCAGTTCCAAAACTTCTCGCAGGCGCTGGCTGCGATGTGGTTCTCGCAAGCGATAAAGTCGTCCAAAATAGTCTAAGTAGTCCCATACTGTCAAATCGTCATACAGGGGAAAGTCGTCGGGAAGATAGCCGAGTCGCCGCTTCAGGGTTGGGTTAGAGTGATCTCGTTGCAAGCGATCGCCATTAATATAAATTTCACCCGTTGTTGGTTCTTCAGCTGCCGCCAACATCCGCAACAGCGTAGTTTTTCCGGCACCATTCGGCCCAATTAGTCCGTAGACTTCCCCGGCTTTTACCTGTAAATCTATATCATTAACTGCAATATGCCGATCGAATTGCTTGGTGAGTCCACAAGTACGTATTGCCAGTTCTTTTGCCATAGCTGCTGGGGGTTGACTTTAAGACCGCTAGATTGACCATAGCGTAGCCTTTACCTACAGCATTTGCCATCAGCGTTTCCGAAATTTAAACAAGGTTTGTGGCGATCAGCGATCGCGTCTAGCACCTGCCACAATGCCACAATAATAGACAAAGCAGCATCAGGCGCACAGAAAAAGCAGGTGCCAGCATCTGGTCGTCTCCAATCCACAGGTAATGATGGGCAAGCCCGTGATTATTGGAATACACATCACCCTAGAGCTAATTTCTCTAGAATTAGCTCTAGGGTCAAACACCCGAACAAATATTAGCAGCCTATCCCAAACTTAGCATTTCCCACTTCTGCACAAGCAATGGGGATTTTATCGTAGCCTTTAAACCCCTTCAGCTTCCAGACGCACTCGTTCTGACATTAAGTCATCGAAGATTTAGGCAACAAACATCTAAGTAGATTAAAAACTCCATCGGTACAATTGCTGTGTATTATATTTACTCTGCAACCACTTTCAGCAGATTAAACATTTACCCATAACGAGCTATGGCACAGAACTACCGCATTACTCTTTTACCCGGCGATGGCATTGGCCCTGAAATCATGGCAGTGGCGGTAGATGTTTTAAAAGTCGTAGGGAAGCAACTCGATTTAAGCTTTGAATTCACAGAAGCACTCCTCGGTGGTGCAGCGATTGATGCTACCTCCTCACCACTACCCGACGAAACTCTCTTAACTTGCCGCAATAGCGATGCTGTTTTACTGGCGGCAATTGGCGGTTACAAGTGGGATAATTTACCTCGCCATCAACGCCCAGAAACCGGATTATTGGGACTTCGGGCGGGATTGGGTTTATTTGCTAATTTGCGTCCCGCGAAAATATTACCTCAGCTAGTTGATGCCTCCTCGTTGAAGCGGGAAGTTGTCGAGGGTGTCGATATGATGGTGGTACGCGAACTTACTGGGGGAATTTATTTCGGGCAACCAAAGGGAGTTTTTGAGACGGAAACTGGGGAAAAACGCGGTGTCAATACGATGGCTTACACTGAGGCGGAAATTGACAGAATTGGGCGAGTAGCTTTTGAAACAGCGCAAAAACGCGGCGGTAAGCTATGCTCTGTGGATAAGGCGAATGTGCTGGAGGTGTCGCAACTTTGGCGCGATCGCATTACTCTCCTCTCTAAAGAATATCCTGGTGTGGAGCTTTCTCACCTCTATGTCGATGCCGCCGCTATGGAACTTGTCCGCAGACCTAAACAATTCGACACAATTGTTACAGGCAACCTTTTTGGTGATATCCTTTCTGATGCTGCCGCTATGCTTACAGGCAGTATTGGTATGTTACCTTCTGCCAGTTTAGGTGCGTCTGGCCCCGGTCTCTTTGAACCCGTTCACGGTTCTGCCCCCGATATCGCTGGACAAGATAAGGCAAATCCTCTAGCCCAGGTTCTCAGTGCCGCAATGATGCTACGCTACGGCTTAAATCAGCCTACTGCCGCAGATAAAATTGAACAAGCGGTATTGCAAGTTCTCGATAAAGGCGATCGCACTGGCGATATCATGTCCGAAGGAATGAATCTTTTAGGGTGCCGCGCAATGGGTGATAGTTTGATTCAAGCACTGGAGGAGTCCTAATTAAACTCTTCCCAAAACTTAAAATTGCCATGCTTGATTGATGCCATTGCACGCTCTTGATTAACAGCTAACAAAAAACAATAGGGGTTAAAAGTGGTTTACACTTCACAGCAACGAACAGAAACTTGGACTCAAAGGATAGAGATTCCCGTGTTGCTAGATCCCAGTATCATCAGAGCAGCCAGACAAATCTATCGCACTTACTCAGAAGTTCATCCAGACCGCGTACAGCGTCCTTTGGGTGTGGCAATTGACCGATACACTTGTCGCGGAAAGTTGATTTTTTACAATAAACCAATTCTCCTGCCACAAGAATGTTTTGTACCTCTTAGTCAGATTGAATCTGAAATTTATTGATCTTGCCGCGAAAAATTGAAAGAGGCAAAAACACTTTTTTTGTACCCTGTTTCGCTCTACTAGTTGACCTATTGATGTATACTTAAATAATGGAAATCTGTGCGATTTTTGAAAATTTGGTTAGATTTCCATTATGAAGAAAATCATTTAAAACTATTTAACATATATTATAAGAATATCAGAAAAAATATCATTTTTTTGAAAATATTTAAACTAATTTCACGAAGCATCTGATAATTGGGGATTAGGGATTAAGAAATTGCTGAAAAGCAAAAGAAAACAGTTACATTCCTATCTTCCCCAATCCTCAATCCCCAATCCCCAGCCCCCAATCCCCAATTATGGATACCCTGTTGGCGTTGCCTGCTGTTTTCATTGTCTTTGCCTTGGGTGCCGCAATAGGCAGCTTTCTGAATGTAGTTGTTTATCGGCTACCAGCAGGTTTGTCGATTCTTTGGCCTCCTTCTCGCTGTCCCCATTGCTTGCATCGGCTGGGTAAGCGCGAGAATATACCAATTTTCGGGTGGCTGTTGTTGCGGGGGCGGTGTCGCCACTGTAGAAGTAAGATTTCCGTGCGTTATCCAATGGTTGAGGCGGCAACTGGGGCGCTATTTTTGCTAGTATTCTTGGTTTTTGGAATGTCCTGGCAAACGCTAGGGTATTGGGCTTTTTTCAGCTGGCTTTTAGCACTATCTTTGATAGATTTAGACACAATGACGTTGCCAAATCCACTCACTCAGTCGGGATTAATTTTGGGATTAGTGTTTCAAGCGATCGCAGGTTTTATCCCAGAGGCAAATTGGGTAGGATTGGTAAATTATTTGTCATCAAGTATTTTTGGTGCAGTTGTCGGAATATGGTTATTTGACATCATTACCATTGTCGGAGCATTAGTTTTTGGGCAAGCGGCGATGGGTGGAGGAGATGCTAAACTGGCGGCAATGATGGGAGCCTGGCTGGGTTGGAAGTATTTGCTTCTGGCTGGTTTTTTAGCGTGTGTGGTGGGTGCATTTGGTGGCGGAGGGGCTTTAGCACTCGGTTTGCTAAAGCGCCGTCAAGCGATACCTTTTGGGCCATTTTTGGCACTGGGAGCGGTTTTAACAGCTTTTTGGGGGAAAGAAATTTTATCCACTTACCTGCGACTATTTTTTCCCCTTAGCTGAAGTGCCATTGCGATGACAGATGACTGTCAAGAACCAAACGCCAAACTTGACACCGCCGCCACCAACTCTGCTGGTTCGACGGGCTTAGCTACGTGCATCTGGAAACCGGCAGAGATAGCCCGTTGTTGGTCTTCCTCTCTAGCGTAAGCTGTCAGTGCTACAGCTTTTATGCTTCCGCCACGTTCTAAAGAAAGCGATCGCACTTTGCGGATCAAACTATAGCCGTCTTCTTCTGGCATTCCGATGTCGCTTAATAACACATCTGGATTATATAATTCCAATGCTTTTAGCGCTTCTGCTGCTGATGCAGCTACAATCGTTTCGGCACCATATTCTTCCAGCGCAAAAGTCAAAAATTCGCGGGTGTCGGCTTCATCATCCACAACAAGTATCCGCACACCCTGAAGAGGTAAAGATGAGAAATCAGGGATCAGTGATGAATTTAATTCATCCTTACTTATGCTTTCATCCTTAATAAACGGTAATTGCACGATAAACGTTGCCCCAAGCCCAACTCCAAGACTTTCGGCGCTAACAGTTCCGCCATGCAATTCTATCAGCTGACGCACGATCGCCAATCCCAATCCCAAGCCACCAAACGATCTGGTAATTTTGCTATCAGCTTGGCGGAAGTAATCAAAGACATGAGGCAGAAAATCAGCATCTATTCCAATACCTGTATCTTTGACTTGAATTTGCGCGTTTGAACCTATAGCCTCAAGTTTAATTTCTACAATTCCCCCAGAAGATGTAAATTTGATGGCATTGGAGAGTAAATTCCAGATAACTTGTTGTAATCGGTTCTGCTCGCCTGCAACTAGAAATTTGGGATTTTGGATTTTAGATTTTGGATTTTTGTTTACCTGCAATTCAGAATCTAAAATCAAAAATTTAACATTAATCGACTTAGCTTCAGCAGCTAAACGCATAGTTTCAATTGCTGCCTCAATCGGTGAAACTAGATCCACCTGGGAGACATTCAAACTCAGCTTACCTTGAATAATCCGGGAAATATCCAGCAAATCATCAATTAGTTGAGTTTGCAACTTGGCATTGCGCTCAATTGTATCCAAAGCGCGAAATCTAGTTTTCTGGTCAAAAGAGCGCGATCGCAACATTTGCGCCCAACCAAGTATGGCATTCAGAGGCGATCGCAATTCATGAGACAGCACAGCCAGAAATTCATCCTTAATTCTATTGGCTGCTTCCGCCTGAGTACGTGCATTCTGTTCGGCTTCGTACAACCGCGCATTCTCAATCGCCACCGATGCCATCTGCGCCAGCTGCACAACAATCGCTTCGTCTTCTTCGGTAAACTCGCCCTCGTACTTATCTGACAACTGGAGCAAACCAATATTACGTCCATCCCGTCCCGTCAGAGGTGCCGCCAACCAACCGCGCATCGGTGGATGCTTGTCAGCAGCATCCCCAAACCCTCGCCATCGGGGATGAGCTTCCAGTTGAGCCTGAGTCATCCGCATCGGGCGATTCATGTGGCAGACACAGGCGTAAATCCCAGAACCATCAGTCTTTTCATCATAATCTCGCCATGCAGCATACTTATCTGAAAGCGAAACCGAATTAATCGCCTGACTCCAGTTTTGATCAATCGTCAAACTGGTGACTGACTGGTGTGCATCAATGAGAGAACGTGCCTGATCTGTAATTACTTGTAACACCTCTTCTATTGACAAAGCCGAGTTAATAGCTAACGTTGCCTCAGCCAGTTTTTGTAAGTGGGTTGTGTGTTGCTGCGCTTGGATGAGCAACTGTTCGCGCTGTTTCTCAGCAGCTTTGCGATCGCTAATGTCCCGAAAATAAATGCCGAGTCCGTCTTTGGTAGGATAAGCATCAATTTCCAACCACATATTCAACGGCTCGTACAACTCTTCAAAATGAACAGCCACCTGCTCACTAACTGCTCGACGATATTCCCTCTCAATGCGAGTCCCTACTGACCAGGGCCAAACCTCCCAGTGGGTTTGGCCAATGAACTCCTCCGGCTGTTTACCGTTAAGCCTCGCCGTCTGTCGGTTCACATAGGTAATCCGCCACTCCCTATCTAAGCCAACAAACGCCTCGGTCACGCTTTCCAAAATGCTTGTGACTTCCTCCTGCGCCATCAGCGCTTGGTCACGCGCCTTTGCCAGCGCTTGGTCACGCGCCTTTGCCAGTTCCTCATTGGCTGCTCTTAACTGTCTGTTTACATCCTGTAACTCTTGCGCTCTCAAGAAAATCTCAGCTTCCATCTGCTGGGTTCGTGCTTGCAGTTCTTCGGTGAGCTTGTGCTGCTCAATTCCCAACTGCTTAAGGCGGACAAATTCTGTTACATCTTCGGCACGATGGATAATATAGGCAATCTCTTCGTTTTCGCCAAAGATTGGCGAATTAATCGGACTCCAATATTTCTCCTCAAATCCACCTCCTTCTGATTCCGGGCGGCGAATGTCGTACTTCTGCACCGCCATCGTATCCGCCACCCGATTATGTAGTACGCTCTCCAATGAGGCTTTCAGATTCCGAACCCCCGTAGCGCTGGGATCGTCTGGATTATCGGGGAAAACATCAAACATTCTGCGTCCCAGAATTTCCTCCCGTTTTGTCATCGTGGCACGCAAGTAAGCATCGCTAACCGCCACGATAGTAAAATCTGGCATCAATACCAGATACAAGCCTGGGACTGACTCAAACAAAGTCCGAAAGTCAGGCATTAGTGAAGGTATTGACGGGTTTGTCATAAATGTGTAGTTTATAAACCAGTGTTCGTGGCTAGATACCTTCAGGGTTTGGCTTACATTGTATATTTTCTACGCCTGTGTATCCTCCCCAGCCGCTTCACTTACAGCTTTCTGGTGGGGGCGAAGTAGTTTCCACCAAAACTTCTTTGTAACCTGCTACATTCAAAAGCTGGGAAACAACTAGCTCTGCTCTGTCGTTTGCCTGCTTTAACAACCCCTGACTACAAGCGGCGGTGATAATTTTCAAGAGCGTTTCTTGCTGGGCTAGGGTCTGCAACTGCGGTGCTACGTCTGGCCCTAAGCCTAAAAACCCCCGGTCGTAGTCATATACTTTAGAGCGATTTACGTCAATTTTGCTGTCGAGGATGCGGGGCGGCGGGAGGCGCAGCAGAATAGTATCGTTGACGATTTGCACGTTGTCAGCTTTTAGCTGGCTCAAGTCTACCCCAGCTTTCACCTCGCCATAAGCAATGTAGAGCAGTCTGGTTGTGCCAATAACATATTCACCTAATTTTCTATCTTGACTGGTGGGGACGACTGCTTCCATTGTAAAGACGGCGGTAGTTAGTTCGCTGGCATTCTTCACTTGACGGACAACTACTGAGCGTTCATCAACCTGGGGTATGGCAGGTGAAGGGTTAAACATAGAATTGAGTTCGCCCACAAAGCGAGTACCCGTGCGCCAGATACCAATCAGTACGAACAGCGTTGCCAGCAAAATGCCCCCTGTGGTCATTAGTAGCAGGTTTCTCTTTAGATGCTCGTAGTTGTTGCCACCCCGCCGATTAGATCGCTCATCATTCATGCCGTTGCTCCTTATAACAAACGCCCGAACAGTTGTAGTTTCAATTCTGCCAAGCGATCGCTTCCGCTCAGATTATGGTGATATGTGTCCCTGGTTGCTCTCCATAAAAGTTACACAATCGGTCTTAATCTCCCGGAAGCGATCGCATAGCCTTTATTCCGCAAAACGCGAGTAAAATACCATAAATAGCCAACTCAATATCCCAGGAGTATTAATCTGTGCAGCCAGATTTGCAAGGTTTGGAAATTACTAAGGGAGAACTGAAACATTTGACTGGAGTTGATACAGATGAGGTCTTCAGACCCTCACTTTTCCAAAAACCTGAAAATCGGTTTAATTTTTTATTTAATGAGCTACTAATCGGACTAGCGCTTACTCCTATTATTTGTGGCTTTGTTTATACCTTTATTATTTTACCTACTCTTGGTTACTCAATTATTGCTGTAATTATTTTATTGATAATAACGCCAATTTTAGTATCTATCTGCCGATGGATTTGGCTAAAGAAAAGAAGTCCAAAATTACTGATAAATCTGCTTGATGAAGTTGATAAATACAATTCCGTTATTAAAGCCATACATATTCACGATCAACTGAAAAATGCTGGAACTATGCCAGAAAGTCTCAGCGAACGAGAAAACGTAATTGCCGGACTCCAACTGACAAGAGAAGATTTAGTTAGGGCTTTGAGAACCGAAAGGATTTTGCGAGATAACAAAGACCTGATTGCTAAAAATTGCGAACTGTTTAACAATAATTTAGCAGCAGTCAGAGCGTTGCAAGTCAGCCAAGAGGCGAGTGAATATGGACAATTACTGAATGAAGCTTTGCAGATTGGTGTCAGCGTACAAGAAGAGTTCACCAACCTCGCCCTAGAAGGGACGAGGATTGACCGAACCAATTCGGACAACGCAAGCGGTGAATAGCTCAATGAGACTTGATTTGGTACAGACCTCCGAATGCTTCCCTAGTTCGGATTCACTCTAAGCCTGATTGGTTCAGGCGTTGGGCAAGCCAAGACATCTTAATCAAGTTGAGCGAAGGGACTTAAACTCACGCACAGGATTATCTCTTAAATGCGTATTCCAGTTGTCTCAGTCAATCATCAGCCACTTATGCCGACAAAACCGAGGCGGGCTAGGAAGTGGATTCGAGAGGGTTTTGCAGTCGCCAAGTTTAACGACTTAGGACAGTTCTATGTCCAATTAGTAGACGAACCATCTGGCTCTGAAACTCAACCGATTGTGATTGGCATTGACCCTGGTAAACTTTATTCGGGCATTGGTGTCCAATCCTCTAAAGTCTCGTTGTTTACAGCTCATTTAATTCTGCCATTCCAAAAGGTAAAAGACCGGATGGAGCAACGCGCCATGATGCGACGGGGGCGACGGAATAGGCGAATCAATCGCCAGGTTGCCTATTCCCAACGTGCTCATCGTCAAAAAAGGTTCAGCAACCGCAAGCAGCGCAAATTACCTCCTAGCATTCGAGCCAATAGACAGCTTGAATTGCGAGTAGTAAAAGAGTTGTGCAAAGTTCTACCTATCACTGGCATCGTTTACGAAATTGTAGAGGCGAAAGGCTCTAAATCCTTCTCTCCGGTGATGGTCGGTCAAAAATGGGCGCTGACTCAACTAGCCGAATTTGCTCCAGTTGAAACTCGTAAAGGTTGGGAAACTTCCCAGCTACGAACACAGCTAGGCTTGCACAAACAGAAGCATCAAAAAGGTGATGCAATTCCCGCAACTCATGCAGTAGACGGAATTGCACTGGCTTGTTCTGCTTTCATTAAGTACGAATCTTTCCACACTGCCAAGGCTTACGGGCATCAATGGACGGGTGAAGTATCGGTAACGGTTGCCTCCTTTAAGGTGATTCGTCGTCCTCCAATTTCGCGTCGCCAACTTCATTTGATGGTTCCAGGTAAAGGTGGGATTCGTCGGAAGTATGGCGGGTCTACAACTCGTCACGGCGTTCGTAAAGGTGATTTAGTCAGCTCCCCGAAAGGGATTGGTTACGTCAGTGGCGACACCGAAAAACAGGTGTCTGTAAGCGTTGCTAACTGGAAACGGTTAGGACAAATATCTTCTAGCAAAGTGCAATTGATTCGTCGTTCAAACGGGTTGATTGTGGCTTGATAGTTCTTGTAAAGCCGTCCTGTGCTTCGCGGTCATGACGGGGTTTCTCCCATTTTTCTGATGACAACCAACCCAAAAATTATTGTCCTAGATGATGACCCCACTGGTTCTCAGACTGTCCACAGCTGCCTGTTGCTGACGCGCTGGGACGTGGAAACCTTGCGATTGGGGTTAGCTGATAAGTCGCCGATTTTCTTTGTGCTGACAAATACTAGGGCGCTGACACCAGAAGAAGCAACGGCTGTTACTAGAGAAGTTTGTCATAACTTGAAGGAAGCGATCGCTTCGCTTCAGTCCGAGGACTCCGCCGTCTGTGACATCCAAGATTTTCTAATTGTCAGTCGTTCCGACTCCACCCTGCGCGGACATTACCCAGTCGAAACGGATATCATTGCTGAAGAAATTGGCCCCTTTGATGCTCATTTTTTGGTTCCAGCTTTCTTCGAGGGGGGACGAATTACCCGCGATAGCATACATTATCTGATTATCGACGGCGTTCCCACACCAGTCCATGAAACAGAGTTTGCCCGCGATTCTGTCTTTGGCTACCATCACTCCTACCTGCCAGATTATGTCCAAGAAAAGACGAAAGGCAGGATTTCAGCTAACACCGTTGAAAGATTTTTATTATCAGATATTCGCGCCGGAAGTTGGCAACGATTGATGAACCTGACGGGTAATCAGTGCGGTGTTGTGGATGGGGAAACCCAAGACGACTTGAACAAGTTTGCCCAGGATATTCTCAAAGCAGCAAGTCAAGGGAAACGTTTCTTATTTCGCAGTGCTGCCAGTATTTTAACCGCCTTAGCTGCCTTACCTCCTCAACCCGTCGCCGCCGAGGATATGGCGCAATATGTGCGGGGTGGCAAACCGGGCGCGGTAATAGTCGGTTCCCACGTCAAAAAGACGACGCAACAGCTGGAAAAGCTATTGCAAGAACCGGGTATATTGGGCATTGAGGTTGAGGTGGCGCGTTTAGTTGATGATTCTATCAATCAGTCGGCAACACTCCTCAACGAAACTCTTACCAAAGTTCAAGCGGCGCATAATTCAGGTAAAACACCAGTAGTTTACACTAGCCGCCAGGAACTCAGCTTCAAGGATGTGCAGACAAGGTTGCAGTTTGGGGCAGATGTTTCCGCCTTGTTGATGGATATCGTGCGCGGTTTACCGACAGATATCGGCTTTCTGATTAGCAAAGGTGGCATTACTTCCAATGATGTCTTGAGTACGGGTTTGGCGCTGACTTCGGCGCGGTTACTCGGCCAAATTTTGGCTGGATGTTCAATGGTGCGGACTCCAGAGAGTCATCCTCAGTTTCCTAATTTGCCAGTGGTGCTGTTTCCTGGCAATGTAGGAGATGCCGATGCGTTAGCCACGGTTTATCGACGTTTGACTAAGAATCTTTAGAAAATCGTCAGCCCAGATAGATGCTTCCGGCGTTTCTAGGATAAGCGACAGCAGTATTTCTACAGCAGAAGCCGCTTGCCTCTATTATGGATAATTAGTCAATTCCGCCCAGGTCAGACTTTTCGCCCATGACTTCTGATTCCTCCGTTCCTATAGCTGTTTCAGTTGTTCCCGATAATCCGAGGGAGGTGAATTGCCACGAGCAAGTTCGCATCAAAAATGAGGATGGGGGGATAATGTTAATTTTGCCCCCAGAAGCGGAGACACCTGCTACTAGCAGCTGGTCTGATCTTTGGCAACAGCTAAAGCAGCGCCTGAATGGAGGCGATCGCTTCTGGCAACCAAATACAGCGGTGCATTTGGTAGCGAAAGATCGCTTGTTGGATGCACGCCAGCTGCAAGCGATCGCTGATGCTCTTTCTGAAGACCAGCTAAAACTTAAGCGCGTTTACACTTCACGCCGTCAAACTGCTGTCGCTGCTGCTACTGCTGGGTACTCGGTGGAACAGTCGCCCCCTGTTTCCTCCTTCAATGAAAAGCCTTCGGGGCCAGCACCTTTATTAACAGAACCTTTGTATCTGCAAACTACGGTGCGTTCTGGCATGGAAATTCGTCATCCCGGCACCGTCGTTATCCTGGGAGAAGTAAATCCGGGCGGTAGCGTTATAGCGGCAGGCGATATTTTAGTATGGGGACGCTTGCGGGGAATTGCTCATGCTGGTGCTGAGGGGAATCCTCAATGTCTGATTATGGCGCTACAGATGGAACCTACTCAGCTGCGAATAGGCGATTATTTAGCCAGATCGCCGGAAACGCCACCCGCTCAATTTTACCCGGAGGTTGCTTATGTAACGCCGGAAGGAATTCGCATCGCTAAAGCTGCTGATTTTCCCAAAACCCAATTTTTATCACTGGGGGCTAGGGGATAAACAGGCAAAACTTAAAAGGCAAAAAAATAATGGCTAGTTCCCAGTCTCTGAGGGGGAACTAGCCACATTCTCTCCCTCTGCCGCTCTCCCACTCTCACCAAGTTTTGCGCTAGTTTTCGGTTAAGGAGTTATTATTTTTGAGTGATAACTATATATCACAACTACAAAACTCAATAGCTAAGCCATTAACATAATTTAAAAGGCAAAAACAAAGCCGCAATAAACCGCGCCTAGAACAAAATCAGAAGTCAAAAAACAAATCTTTCAACATGAGTCGCATTATTGTAATTTCCTCCGGCAAAGGAGGGGTAGGAAAAACCACTGTAACGGCAAATTTGGGCATGGCTCTAGCTCGATTGGGGCGACAAGTTGCCTTGGTGGATGCCGATTTCGGTCTGAGAAATTTGGATCTGTTGCTGGGGTTGGAAAATCGGATTGTCTACACTGCTGTTGAAGTTCTGGCTGGTGAGTGTCGGCTGGATCAAGCTTTGGTGAAAGATAAGCGCCAACCGGGACTGGTGCTACTACCAGCTGCCCAAAATCGAACTAAGGATTCAGTTACTCCAGACCAGATGAAGAAGTTGGTCAATGAGTTAGCCGCAAAGTACGATTATGTTTTGATTGACTCTCCGGCGGGTATTGAGATGGGCTTCCAGAATGCGATCGCAGCCGCCCAAGAAGCCTTGATCGTCACTACGCCAGAAATTGCCGCCGTGCGCGACGCTGACCGTGTTGTTGGCTTACTGGAAGCACACACTATCCAAAGCACCCGCCTGATTGTCAACCGCATTCGACCCGCGATGGTGCAAGCCAATGACATGATGTCAGTGGAAGACGTACAAGAAATTCTCTCGATTCCTCTAATTGGCGTTGTCCCTGACGACGAGCGGGTAATTGTCTCCACCAACCGAGGCGAACCCCTGGTATTGGCTGAAAATCTCTCCCGACCAGGAATGGCGTTTTACAATATTGCACGCCGCCTGGAAGGTGAGCCAATCGAGTTTATTGATTTGGATGCTGCTAAGGAAAACGTCTTTTCTCGCATCCGAAAATTATTGTGGTCTAAGATTATCTAACCTTCACTTCTGCCAGTTCGATGATCAATGAACTTTTAGAACGACTTTTTCCTCGCATGGGTGCTGACAACAGCCGTGCGGAAGTCAAGCGCCGTCTGCAATTGGTAATCGCTCACGATCGCGCTGACTTAACGCCAGAGATGGTTGAGTCAATGCGGAAAGAAATTATGGAGGTCGTCTCTCGCTACGTTGAAATTGAGGCAGACGGATTGGAATTTTCTTTAGAAAGTAATCAACGGGCGACGGCGTTAATTGCTAATTTACCCATCCGGCGCGTTAAGGCTGAGTCTGAGTAGCAATCATTTATCTGCCATTTTAGGAAGTAGTGGCGTTGTTGCGATCGCGTCGTTTATGGCGTAGATACCCGTAAGGTATCCATACATCCCGCACTTCACGCCAGCCTTTACTGAAGCTTCACATCATCTCAGTACAATCACTTAGGGGTAGGATGCTTACAAATCATGTAAGCTCAGCTATCTGGCTGATTTATTGCAAGTTTTAACCTGAGTTTTACCAAGTTAAATATATTTTTTTTATAAAGATTACCGAGAACTACTGGTTTTTTCCAGATAAGGTATGCAACACTTTTCTCAGTTGCGATCTCTATCGTAGATAAAGATCATAAATAAAAAAAGCTGCATTATAGCAGCCCTATTTCATTTGTATGTAAGACAGGCAAAAGAGCCTTTTGTGGGGGAGACGCCTGCGCTACAAACAACAAATAGGATAACTTTGCAGCTTATATAGAGACTGCATTTCTGGCGTTGAGTACATCGCTCACGCCAGTAAATAAAGTTGGAAGTCAGAAGATTTTCAACATTTATAAAAGGTAAGACATTAAAAGTAAAAAAACAAAAATTTTTGCTTTTTATTAGAGCCTAACAGCTCTAATTTTCGCATATAAAAATTACGTTGAGTATCTAAAAAATATAACGAAATTTATAAATTTTCCGGAACTTCAATATTTATTATTACGTCTAGAAAAGGGTGTTCACTCTTTCCGAGGCTTTAGCTGGCTAAAAAATTTATTAGAATATTACTAATAATAAGCCTTGGCTCAGCCTGTTGTACTAAGCTTTTTTAGAAAAAAAGGAGGTAGATTTTTATTTATAAAATCAGCCGCATCTTAACCATTTCAAAAATCTACCATTGAGGAGCAACCGGGTTTATGAATATCTCTTTGAGGAATCTAGCAACTGCTATTGTTGGGGCAAGTTTTATTGTCATAGGAACCACAGCCACACCCTCCCAGGCAACAACTCTCACTGGCTATAAAACTACCGGAAATATGATGAGTGGGATGCAAGTTAAGGTTGGCTTCCTTGATGGAAGCTACGAAATTGCAACCTGGGGTGCCACAGGCTCTAATTCAGGAGGAGCGTTTGGTACTGGCTGGTCACTCACCCAACGTGGCGATACATACGGTTATAGTTCCGATAATAACGCCTACGGCTGGACGTTTTCTTACTCTGGTGGCAACTCGCTTAACTCTCTACTGATTGATGCTATTTCTGGAAATGCTGTTTTCGATCAGATCAGAAGTAGAGATAGCGAATATACGCCGAACTCAGCAGATGGTTGGAACTTCGAGGTGTTATCTGGAAAAAGGCCCGATAACCACGCTTACTCTGTACCGATTGATATTTCGCGGGGAGACTTGTTTGGCCGTCTCGCAATGGTATGGAACAGCGGATTTAACGGGACAATGACATTTATCGCCGATACAGATAGCGGCACCACAAACGATCCGGTTAAGCCGCGAGAGCCAGCACCACCTATCACGCCACCGCCACCGCCACCCGTCATCCCACCACCACCGCCACCCGTCATCGCGCCACCACCGCCACCACCACCAAACGTCGCACCGATAGTGAGTTTGGACAATTACACGATCAATGAGGGTCAATCGGTATCGCCAATTGTATATGGCAGTGATGCGAATAACGATCCGCTTACTTTCTGGCTGAACGGCAATGTTATTGGCAGTGCGGTAAATACTGCCGGAAGCAGTTCTGTGACTGTGCCTTTAGGAACTTATGCTGATGAAGGAACCCATGCTTTAACGGCGCAAGTACAGGATGATAAAGGTGAAACAAGTGTTGTCACGAGGACATTAACTGTTTTAAATGTCGCTCCTACCATCAATAGACTCACCCGAAATATCACGATCAAAGAAGGCGATCGCTTCAATTTTGCTGCCAGAGCCAGCGATCCGGGTATCAATGATATTCTCACCTACAATTGGGACTTGGATAATAACGGTCAGTATGATAACCGCACTGGCATTAGGGGCAGACATTCCTTTGCGGATGAGGGTTCCAATCCCATCAAGCTGCAAGTTTCCGATGGCGATGGTGGGTATGATTACGGTTCTTTTAACGTGACGGTGGAGAACGTTGCTCCCACAATTACCCGCCTCACCCAAAATTTAACTGTTAAACAAGGCGAATCCTTCGATTTTGCCGCTACTGCTACCGATCCGGGAATCTACGATATTCTCCGATATCGCTGGGATTTGGATGGTGACGGTAGGTATGATGACTACAGGGGTCAAAGTGGAAAATACGCCTATACAGATGTAGGTGTCAATTCCGTGGGGTTGCGAGTCGCCGATGGCGATGGCGGTTTTGATTTCGGTTCTTTTAACGTCACAGTTGAGAACGTTGCGCCGACAATTACCAGCATCACCAAGGCTATTAGTGTTTTAGAAGGTGAGTTGTTTGATTTTGGTGCTACCGCAACTGATCCGGGTATCAACGATCTTCTCAGCTTTGCTTGGGACTTGGATGATGATGGCGAGTATGATGATTTCTTTGGTACCGATGGGCAGTGGTCTTTTAACAATGACGGTGTTTATAACGTTAAGTTAAAAGTCTCTGATGGTAATAACGGTTTTACTTACAGTTCTTTTGACGTGGCAGTTGAACACGTTCCGGAACCTTCTTCGGCGTTCGGTTTACTCGCGTTTGGTGCTGTGGGTGCTGGTATAGCCTATAAGCGTAAACACCAGCGAAAAATTTAGCGTAACCGTTACTTAGGGGTGCAACGCCTGCTTGTATATATACCCGCAGGTGTTGCCTCAATGTTTTACAAACTAAGTCTACCCGTGCAGCTCTGGCTTTGTAAGCCAGAGCTGCACGGGTATTTTTCCAAAAGTGGGAAAGTTGAGCGCGATCGCTTTCATCCTTCCTGCAACCCTACAGAAAGCTTAAGCCGGAGAAAATGTATTTTAAAATACACTCCTTTAAAATATGGTTCAAATTATGGTATTGAATCCGCCCCTAGAAAAAGGGTGAATTTTTCTTTCAAAAAAAATAGAACCTTCACTTCCTATGCCTGGTTTTCTTACCAGTTTATAATTGCTTTATTTCTCATTTCGCCATAGCTTGACAATTGCAAACAAAAGCAACAATTAATACAAAAATAACATCAACTCTGTCTTATATCGCCGCCAGAAAAATTATTTTAATCTCAGCAGGTTTTAGCCAAAATAAAATCCCCAAGGGATATTTCAACAGCACATTTTGCCGGAAAAATAGCTGAAAAGTATAGCTGGATACCTGTAGAAATAACATTTTATTACAATCAGGCTTTACTAAATTTTTATATAAATTTAATGTAATCAATCGCTTCTGAGGAACCTTGCAAGCTATATGCAACAAGTGATATAGCTACTTAATCCTCTATCGGTATCCGAAAATACCGTAGTTAAATATGTTTTTTTAATAAAGATTACGTATAAATACTAGCCATAGCCATTAAATATATGCCAAACTTTCCCTAGCTATGTTCTAACCAAACTTAGCAAATAAGAATTCCAGTCCATATATGAAATAAGTAGCTTTTAGAGAAACAAAGGTTGCGATCGCACGTCAGAAAAATTACTGAATCAACATTAAGTTTGAGGGATACATAATTTTTGTCAGTAAGATTCCTGAAGGCTTCTATTAACGACTGAGGCAATATCTTTTCATCATCTGTGCAGGTACTTGCTCAAAGCAATTAATAGGAAATGATCTTAAGTCATTTTTGCTGGTGATTGATTCTTACTAATGAAGCAAATTTCTGGTGACTCTACTATTACAACTAGCAAGCCACTAGGAGTACACAAACGCTAAAGCTTTCGGAATCGCTAGATCAACAGTGCAAATTAACGCACTTATCAAGACGTTTCCTGTGAATATGCACATTTGTAGAAAAATGAGTCCTATGAAAACCTCAGCTTTTATGAAAAAGCTATCTATGATTACTGCTGGCGTAACATTTATAACCCTTGGATCTTTAGCTAATGCGCCCCCTGTTAAGGCAGCAATTATTGCAGTAGACGATTCTGGGTCGTGGGCAACAGGGACGGACACCTTAGCCAATCTAGGTTTCAATATGGTGACGGTGCCAGATAGCCCGGAAGCGGAGTTATCGTCGGTTTCGACCCTTTCTTCACCGTTTGGCAACTTAACTTTCAGCCCTACGGTAGAAAAACGATATATTGGTTCCAGCTGGACAACGTGGAGTCATGGCCACATGGGCGAGGTGTACTATAGCGGCGCTAATGTTGTGACCACGAAGATTAAATTGCCCTTCGGTATATCTGCGTTTGATTTGTATGTAGAGCCAGATATGTTTAGTACATACAAAATTACAGTAACGGTTATTGATAGTAGTTTGGCAACCCTGACGCAAGAAATAAATGGTTTTGGAGGTGCCAAGTATTTCGGATTCTACGCCACTAATGGAGGTGTGCTTTCCTCCGTCACAATCACTGACCGAACGGGCGGTGCTGCTAATGGTTTTGCTATGGCTGAGTTCCGTTTGGCAGCCCGTGAAATTCCTGAAACCTCCTCTGTGTTGGGTATATTAACATTTTGTGCTTTAGGTGTCCGGTCGCGGCTGTTGAGCCAACAGTGACACAAAGCCAAGGAAAATAGTCTCAATTCTATGTAAAAAAAATAGGGGTAACGCTTCATATCAGGCAAGGCGAAGCACCTACAGCATGACATAGAACATAAGTTTTGTTTATCAGTTACAATTTTTCATATCAGGGTTGATGGGGATGCCTACGCCTCGCACAGTCAGAAGGGTCACGCCTTATTGCGGGAAAAGGGTAAGATGATTGACTTGAGGACTCTGGGTGGCGACTACAGTTTTGCCAGTAATATCAACGAAAACATTGCTGTTTGGTGGTGCTTTAGGTGCAACTTCAGTGCTAAAGCGAAAACGCCAACTCCAAAGCTGATCGTTAACAGCTTAAACTGACTTCAACAATTAAGGCGATCGCGTCTGTGCTTTCCTTGTGGTTGGCACGGCAGTTTATTGTGTAATCAGCTTATTTCAGTCCTTCCGGTTGAGTAAGGGGAAATCATCAACAGCGATCGCATCCTCATAGGGATCATCTCTAGCTGTGCGATCGCTGTGGCATGGTAATCTGGAAAATGGCATTGCTAAATGTTAAGACCGTTTTCCTGTATCTATATAGATAGCTTCACAACATAGGCACAAGCATGGTAGCCACCACAGACAAGACAAACGTAGGGCGTATTACCCAAATCATCGGTCCCGTTATCGATGCGGAATTTGCCACTGGCAAAATGCCGCAAATTTACAATGCTTTGAAGGTTGAAGGCAAAAACGAAGCCGGACAAGACGTGTCCGTAACCTGCGAAGTGCAGCAGCTTTTGGGCGACAACCAAGTGCGTGCCGTTGCTATGAGTTCCACCGATGGACTTGTGCGCGGTATGGACGTGGTAGACACAGGCGCTCCTATCAGCGTTCCCGTTGGCCCCGCCACTTTGGGTCGGATTTTCAACGTGTTGGGCGAACCTGTAGACAACAAAGGGCCAGTTAATGCCCAGGAAACCTTCCCCATCCACCGTGCAGCACCCAAGCTGACTGACCTGGAAACCAAGCCATCAGTGTTTGAAACCGGGATTAAAGTTATCGACCTGCTGACACCCTATCGACGCGGCGGCAAAATCGGTTTATTCGGCGGTGCTGGTGTCGGCAAAACCGTAATCATGATGGAGCTGATCAACAACATTGCTACCAACCACGGTGGTGTGTCTGTGTTCGGCGGTGTGGGCGAACGCACCCGCGAGGGAAATGACCTTTACAATGAAATGATCGAGTCTGGGGTTATTAATAAAGATAATCTCAATGAATCGAAAATCGCCCTTGTATACGGTCAGATGAACGAGCCACCCGGCGCGAGAATGCGCGTAGGCTTGGCAGCACTGTCAATGGCTGAGTATTTCCGCGATGTCAGTAAGCAAGACGTATTGCTGTTTATTGATAACATCTTCCGGTTTGTGCAAGCAGGTTCGGAAGTGTCGGCGCTACTAGGACGGATGCCTTCTGCTGTGGGATATCAGCCGACTCTGGCAACCGACATGGGAGACTTGCAAGAGCGAATCACCTCAACCACTGAAGGTTCGATTACCTCTGTTCAAGCGGTATACGTGCCAGCGGACGACTTAACCGACCCCGCGCCAGCAACCACCTTTGCTCACTTGGACGGAACAACTGTGTTGTCTCGCGGCTTGGCTGCTAAGGGAATTTATCCGGCTGTAGATCCGCTGGGTTCTACTTCCACCATGTTGCAGCCTGCTATTGTTGGTGAAGATCACTACGGGATTGCTCGTGAAGTGCAAGCGACTCTCCAGCGCTATAAGGAACTGCAAGACATCATCGCCATTTTGGGTTTAGATGAATTGTCTGAAGATGACCGCTTGACTGTGGCTCGGGCGCGGAAAATTGAGCGTTTCTTGTCTCAGCCGTTCTTCGTGGCAGAAGTCTTTACCGGATCTCCTGGTAAGTATGTAAAGCTGGGAGAAACAATCGACGGCTTTAAGAGGATTCTCTCAGGAGAGTTGGATTCTTTGCCAGAGCAGGCTTTCTACATGGTCGGCACAATTGACGAAGCGATGGCTAAAGCCGAAAAAATCAAAGGCTAATTGAAGGATTGCTCATCGCTAAGGTCAGGATGGCTAGTTTTGACAATTAGGCATTAGCGATGAGCTAACTGACAACTGACAACTGACAAGTAACAAACTATGGCTTTAACTATTCGTGTAGTTTCTCCCGACAAAACTGTTTGGGATTCCAGTGCTGAAGAGGTGATTCTGCCTAGCACAACTGGTCAACTAGGTATCCTCACTGGCCACGCACCTTTACTGACGGCGTTGGATATCGGTGTGATGCGCGTTCGTCCAGGGAAAGATTGGGTAGCGATCGCTCTGATGGGTGGCTTCGCCGAAGTGGATAATGATGAAGTCACTATTCTGGTTAATGGTGCCGAACGGGGCGATAAAATTGACCGGGAACAAGCCCGTGCTGCTTACTCCGAAGCCGAAGCCAGAATTAATAAAGCTGAGAGTGGCGGCTCCCGTCAGGAGCAAATTCAGGCAACTCAAGCCCTTAAACGCGCCCGCGCTCGGTTTCAAGCTGCTGGTGGCATGGTTTAAGTTAAAAGTCTTCGCCAAACCTTTCTATTTCTAAAACTCCTTCTGTCCATGCACAGCAGGAGTTTTTTGTTTCGGTATTTCCGACAAGATGGTGGAGGTAATGCGTCACTAAACTGGAACTATATTATCTGCGATCGCATTTCTCAATCTCCCTAACTGGTGGTTGGCAACTGGTCTGGCGCGAAATACGATTTGGCTGTTGTTAAGATGTGACTAACTTGATTGAAGATTGTGCAAGTTAACAACAACTTACATTTATAGTTTTAGCAGAGGTTTACAGGGTGAAACTCAAACTTTTGTTGGCTGTGCTGCTGTTGACTATCACTCATCCAGGCAGCGCCGTGATTGGACAAGATGCGGAGCCGGAACAGGTTCTAGCTGAAAGCGCAGTGATTGGACAAAAAAATGCGGAGCCGGAGCTGGTTCTAGCTGAAACAGAATTATTAGCTTCCCTTGCAGGAGGCTACACTACCATTAAGCAGCCTGACCGAGCTATTCAGCTTCTAGAAGAAACGTTGTCTTTCAATCAAACCCTGGCAAACCCCTGCCACAAGCTCGAAATTTTAACCAATGTTGCGGGTCACTACGCCTTCATGGGGCAAGAAGCCAAAAGTTCTGCACTTTTTGCTCAAGCTCAAAAAATTCTTGAGACAACTAAATACTGCGAACCAAAACCGACTGGATCTGCTCGTAACGATCCACAGAATTGGGTACTTGTAGCGGCGGGAAGGCACGCTAGAGATGGTCGCCATGACATAGCCCTTAGAATCGCAACGAGTTTTGGAGACAACTATCTTGAAGATATGCTGCAAGGGCTGCTATATACATACACTGACAGTGGCTCAAGACAACCTGATCGAGCGGCTGAAATACAGCTAAAGTTAGCTGATTACTACAACAGGACAGGGCAATCTGACAAAGCTGTTCAAATATGGCTTTTCCTAGTTAACTACTATAACGAGACAGGTCAGCCTGACCGAGCATCCGAACTTCAGAGTTTAGCTTCAAAGGCTGAGCGAACCTTCAATAGTAGCTCCGCAAGCACCCAATCTCGACAAAATCAAGCACAAATAGAGCTTTCTCGGTGTTTTGCCCAAAAAGAAACCAACATTCTTTTGTCAATAAGAACAATTGTAGAAACTCTAGATCCAGAGCAGCTAAGGCAAATTCTCAATATTTGCCAGGAAGTAGAACCAGCTGAACAAGCGACAGAAGTTTCTGCACTAACTCTCAAAGCTCTTGAACAAATAGTTCTAGCTACACAAAAGATTGCAAATCCTATTTCTCGCTCGCGTACATTGACCGCAGTTGCCAATCTGTATGCAAATGTGGAGAAGGATGCAGAAGCAGTCAAGCTTTTGAATAAATCACTATTGACTCTACAAGCAGGTGCAGCAAATTTACCATCAGATGCTCGTTATGAGGCGAGTCGTGCGCTTGAAGAAATTATTGCTGGGTACTTAAGAATTGGACAAATCGCTCAGGCACTCGAAGTGGCTCAACTGGTTCAAACTGGCAAACTGAATCTTGCCGCTTCCGACTTTTCTCAAGTTCCAGTAGACTCCAAGTTTGCCTACCAAAGTTTGATGCCACCTATTGTCGCCTTCTATGCACAAACTGGGCAATTTGAACAGGCACTCCAGCTTGCTAATACCCTTGGTAGAGGTCATCGAGACGAGGCGTTGCGTCGCATTGTCGAGCAATATGCATCAAAAGGGCAGTACGCCCAAGCGCTTAAGACGGCTCAGATGATTAAGAGCCTGGAAGTTCAAAATAAAGCTAGCGTCATTTACAGCATCATCGAACAGGCTATTGAGGCAAGAGAACTAGACTGGGCGGTGGAAGCAACTCAGACAATTGAATGGACAAAGCAGGCAACTCAAGCCATTGGTGAGACAATTGATGGAGCGACAAATGAGAGTCTTAACTATCGCAATAAACTGCTCTTGGCGATCGCTCGTGAGTATGCACAGTTAAGGCAGTTCGACCGTGCGATTCAAGCTGTTAATATGATGAACTCGAATGAAATTGGTAACTATAGAAGGGTGCAGGCCCTAAGTGCGATCGCTCGTGAATACGCTCAAGCTGAGCAGACTGAGGAAGCTCTAAAGTTACTAGAGCAAGCCGTAGAAATTGCTCGCTCTATTTCGTCTCCAAAAGCTTCTGGCTGATTCACCCGTTGGAGCTGTATTATTTGCGATCGCGCTCTTGAATCTTCCCGGCTGGTGGTTAGCGGGTGGTGCAGTGCGAAATACGGTAGAAGCGATCGCTATTTAGCAATGACTGTCAGTTAGTCATTAATGATAATTATGGGTGAATGGCGAGTTACGGTTGAAGAAACCGCCCCAGCAATCGATGGAGGAACACCAGTGACCGTTACCATTCCCATTCGTGCCATTGAACTCACTCCCGGTAGCACGATTAGCATTCATAACTTGTCTTGGCAGGACTTTGAACAGATTCTTACGGAACTGGGAGAAAAGCGCAGCACCCGCATTGCATACTACCGAGGAACGCTGGAAATCATGTCCCCTCTAGCACTGCACGAACGCCCCCATCGCATTATTGCTTACATCCTCACAACAATCTTAGATGCTCAAGGGCGGGACTGGGAAGATTTTGGCTCAACTACTCTAAAGCAACCAGAAATTGCCGGAGTCGAACCCGATACCTGCTTTTACATCCAGAATGTCAGTCGTGTCCGGGGTTGCACCAATATGGATTTAGCAGTTTACCCACCCCCGGATCTCGCCATTGAGTCTGATGTCACTTCAAAGACTACCTTGAACGCCTACGAAGCGCTGCGCGTTCCGGAAGTGTGGATCTATCGGAGCCGCCAACTCAAGATTTACATTCTACAAAATGGTGACTACGCCGAATCATCCATCAGTTCTATCTTTCCCGATTTGCCGATTACCGAAATGATTCCCCAACTGGTGCAAAAAGCCATTGATGATGGAACCAGTCGGATGCTGCGCGAACTGAAAATACAACTGAGTCAATAACTGGAAAGATTGGAACAAAACTAGACAAGCAAAACATGAATGGTGCAACTCGCCTCCAGAAGATTTTGGTTGATTCGCCGATTGGTGTTGTGTTACCGGCAATCTCGCTTATCAATCTCCCCAACTGGTGGTTAGCAGGTGGTGCAGTACGAAATACGGTTTGGTGATCGCTATTTGGCAATGAGTGCCAGTTAGTCATCAAACGGTTCGGATTACGGCTTGTTATACTACATTTATAGTACAATTTTATCTTTAGGCGATTAGCATGAGGCAAATGTATGAATGAGTACACTTTTTTTGCCAAACTAAGACCCGATCACGATTTCTATAGCTCTGGTTATAAATTTTATCTTCCGCTGCCTCCATTCACTTCAGGTATGAATGAGTACATTTTTTTTGCCAAACTAAGACCCGCTCATGATTTCTATAGCTCTGGCTATAAATTTTATCTTCCGCTAGTTACATTCAATCCAAGGATAATTTTTCATAACTCATTTATCAGCTTTAAAGTTGCTCTTTCTCAGTACAAGTCTGATTTAATAATTAAAGTTACAGACGTAAACGAAAACTTGACTAAGGAATATGGCTTTTTACAAACACTAAGGAATGTTGTTAAGCAGGCTGTCGCTCTTATCGTAAATACCTTAAACTACATTTACAAGAGCGGTTTTGACATAGAAATTGTTCGTGTACAACTTCCTGATGGACAGTATATAGAAATTAGTAGTTTTTTAGAAACCGCTGAACAAAGCCAAAGTAAACGCCCATTCGCAGAGCTTGGCACAGAAAAACAGATTGAGAAAATTCTCCATCTATTATTCAATCCTTTATCTACTGACGAATCAGCTAGTGAACACGTTTTTAATTCAAAGCCTGATGCTACAGCAGTAGCCATACATCATTTTGCCGGAGCTTTAACTGATTTTAGAGAAGCCATTATAAGGCAGGACTATACTCCTTTATACTGTTATCGAGCGCTCGAAAATATCAGGCGAGCTATAGTAGAAAAAACAGGAAGTAGTAATAAAAATATAGATCAAGAATGGAAAATTTTAAGAAAAAAACTTGTTATAGATGAGTGTTCATTAATTGTGGTAACTAGATTAGCTGAACAAAACCGTCATGCAGGAGTCTGTCCTATTTCTGGGCAAAGCTATAATACGTTAATCGAGTTTATAGCTCAAGTTTTGGACAGATATGTTTTGTATTTAAATAGCGGCTGTAAAGATTTAGAGGAATCTAAATTTAAATCTTTGATACTGGAAACCCCTATATCCGATTTTTTTGAATTGCAAAAAGTAAAGGAGGAAATTAAAAAATACTCGGAACGATATCCTGATGAATCTCAACTGTTTGAGTCTGTAGAGCCACGAAATGATATTCAAAAGTTTATCGATTGTATTAACTTAATGCTAGACTTTAAACGCCGAGAGAATGAAAAACGCCAGCATGAACAAAGCTCAAGAGAGCAAGAATCAAAGCAGAAGGTAAAAAGGCTTGAAAAAGAGCTGAAGCAGGTTTGTAACAAGCGAGATGGGGCTATTGCTTTACTTAAGAAGCTCAAACAGGAGCCAAGCAGTGCTACCCAAGTAGAAGAAATTGAGAGAGTCATCGCACTGTTAGCAGAAGAGTAGGGAGTAGCCCGGTTGTTTATCACCCATGTTTCTCAAAGCTAGAAGCCGTGTAGAAGTAAATCTTTTGCCCCACAAAATAGGATTGCACCTTTCAGAGTAATCTGAGAAGGAGTTTTCTTGAATTGAAAATTCCAGTATTGAAATTCCTTCGGAATCAGGCAGAGTAGACAACCTCTTATTTAGACGAAGAAATCAGGGTAGGACGAGGTGCAACAGCAATCTGTTTGTATTTCGTCTTGAGTGAGTTAGGCGTTTTGGGCGATCGCGTTCTATCAACAACAGCGATTATGGAGAATGCGATCGCTGTTGAGTAATATGCAATACTTCAAGTCATCTGAAGCCCAATATCGAATGTACCCACGTAGCCTTGTGCATCTTGGGTTAGCTGAAGCATCAGTTCTTCACCACCATCTTGAAAAATGCCATCTCCATCGTTTCTCTGGGTACGCTGTCCTTTAGTCCCATAGGGAGACTGCGCGTAAATTTGATCCGTGAGAGCATCGTCGAAGTAAAGCTGCGATGTAAACTCAGAACCACGCCCAGACGCAGAATCGGTGCGAATCTTGAAGTGAATGTGAGCCGTTCTACCTGGATACCAGCCAGGGTAAATCGTCACAAACTCCGCAGTCCCATTTGCATTCGTCACCTGATAGCCGCGCAGGAACTTTTGCCCTTGCGTATCCCCGTTAAAGTCTCGAACATCCGAATACACGCCCAGCGCGTCGCAATGCCAAATGTCTACAGTTGCACCCCTCAAAGGCGTACAGGATCTACCATTAATCCCAGAGACACGAAACACCAAACGCAACGGGACTCCCTGCTTTACCGCACCGTTGGAAGGATCTGAGCGGATATCAGAACGGTTAAGCTTCTCATCCACAAAATATGGCCCTTCCGTTTGCTGGGGTTTGACTACGCAGGTAGGAGTTTGCGCGATCGCTTTCCGAGTCGGTGTCTGAGTTAACCTACCTATCGGCTTTGCCGAGGTAGACTGTCCGCGCCAGCATCCTATAAGCGATACTGCCGCTGTTCCCCCTAGAAAGCCAAGCACCTCTCGTCGCTTCAGCATGGAGACAACTGAGATTCTTTTCACACAGTCTTTTTTCATTTCATCTGCTCCAAATAGAATTATCGCAATTTACTGGGCGATTGAAACCGCGTCTATACGAGACAAAACCCGCGTAGGCGGGTTTCAAAACCTTTGATTTGTCTTAAGTCCGCGCAGGCGGACTTGGTTTGTTTAGCCGCGATTTCTAATCGCCAGGGCTTATTGAAAATTTGGTCGTATCCACGAAAGGGTGGCTAAATTGATTCAAGCTTATTGCTGAGGAGGACGATTTTCCTGTCGTTGATTGCCATCTTGAGGAGGACGGGGCGGAATTCCCAGCGCATTTACCAGTTGCTCTTCCGTAACGCCGAGTTTTGCCGCCGCTGCCTTAAAGTCGGGTCGGGGTGGGCGCTGTCCCGGTGCAGGCGGCGTAGTCGGGGGATTCGCTGGAACCCCCAGTGCTGCCTTCAAATTGGCTTCTGATACGCCCAGCTTCTGCGCTGCTGCTGCAAAATTTGGACGTGGGCAACGCGGCGGAACTCCCAACGCATCAACCAGTTGTTGTTCGGTAATGCCGAGTTTTGCCGCCGCAGCCTTAAAGTCGGGACGAGGCGGGCGTTGTCCCGGTGTAGCCTGTGGGTTAGCGGGTACTCCTAGTGCTTCTTTCAACTTGGCTTCGGAAATACCCAATTTCTGAGCCGCTGCTGCAAAATCTGGCCCTCGATGTCTGCGTCCCTCTTGTCCCTGCTGAGGCTGGGATGGGTTTTGTGCCAGTCGGTTAGACGATTGAGCAGTTGCCTGATTCACAGCCACACACCCAAACGTCCCAATTACAACAGGAATCGCGATCGCTGCTAACAGTCGGCGGGTATTCATCACAAGCTTTCTCCTTCGGTTGAATCTCAAAACGTGTCTATAGATTCAATTAAGCTCAACCAAAATTACAGCTTGCCCTTCCTCTAAATTACAGTTTTGTAATTCGAGCTAGTGAAGGCGAGATCCCCGACTTCTCTAAGAAGTCGGGGATCTAAACCGCAGGCGAAGCTCTGCGAACGCGCTAGCGCTATCGCGCAAACTCCAGAAAAGTAACCTCAAACACACAACAGCCATACTTCCTTGGAAAGACGCGATCGCACAGATGTCTTCCTAGTATTAGTAAGAGTTGCGATCCCGTTCGGGCAGCGCTTCGCTATCGCACAGTTTGCACAAACTGTCTCATATCGAGACAGAAGCACAATCCACAGCTTTCCTAGCGTGGAGCAGTTCTATAGGAGTTTGGATGGTTATGAACAGTTCGCCGAACCGACCTCTGGCTGTCGTGACGGGTGCCTCCAAGGGCATCGGTTACGAGCTTGCCAAACAGTTCGCTCAAAACGGTTTTGATCTCCTCCTCACAGGCACCGGATCGAGTATCAATGAAGCCGCTCAAACCTTTGAGGGACCGGGTGCCAAGGTCGAGACGGTGCAAGCTGATCTGGCTACTTATGACGGTGTTGAGACACTCTACAACCAGATTAAGGCGACTGGCAGATCGGTAGATGCGATCGCAATCAACGCCGGAGTCGGTGTCGGCGGTGACTTTGCCCGCGAGACTGACCTGAAAGACGAGCTGAATCTCATCAACCTGAACGTCGTTTCATCTGTGCATCTCGCCAAACGGGTAGTGAAAGATATGGTCGAGCGCGGCAAGGGTCGAATCCTCTTCACTTCGTCAATTGCTGCCATCATGCCCGGCCCGTTTGAAGCAGTCTACGCGGCTTCCAAAGCGTTTGTACACTCCTTCTCCGAGGGGCTACGCAACGAGTTAAAGGATACAGGTGTCACCGTCACTTCGCTCATGCCTGGGCCAACCAATACCAACTTCTTCCATGACGCGGGAATGGACGACACCACGGTGGGTGAAAAACAGAAGGATGACCCGGCTGAAGTCGCCAAACAGGGTTTCGATGCTCTGATGGCAGGCAAGGATCATATCATCGCCGGTTCGCTCCTGACGAAGATTCAGGGAAATGTAAGCAAGGTTTTGCCTGATACCGTCAAGGCTGAACTGCATGGCCTACTGACTAAGCCTGAGTCGGCTAACAAGTAACGCACGCAACGCTTTTGTGATCTATGTAAAGGCGTTTTGGCGGACATTCTCTACCGACCGGAGCAAATGCAAGCATCGAGCGAGGTGCAAACATCAGTATCCGTAGACAAAAAGTAGTTTTAAGCAGAACACTTATGCACATTCATCATCTCAATTGTGGCTGTATGTGTCCGGTCGGTGGGGCGCTCTTCGATGGCTTTAGTCGCGGTCTAACGGCTCGCCTCGTCTGTCACTGTCTGCTTGTAGAGACAAACCAGGGACTTGTTTTGATCGATACTGGCTTCGGTCTGCGGGATGTCAACTCGCCTTACGCGCGACTCAGCCCGTTCTTTATTCATTTCAATGGTATCCAGTTCGATCGCAAGTACACAGCGATCGCTCAGGTCGAGCAACTAGGATTTTCCGCACGGGACGTGCGCCATATCGTGCTTACTCACCTCGATTTCGATCATGCTGGTGGGCTGGAGGATTTCCCTGAAGCAACCGTACACGTAATGCAGACTGAAATTGACGCAGCGCAGGATCGGCACGGCTTCATTACCAGCCAGCGCTATCGTCCAGACCAGTGGGACGAGGTTAAACGCTGGAAGTTCTATTCGCCAGGGGGAGAACCTTGGTTCGGCTTCCAGGCTGTCCGCGATCTTGAGGGACTACCGCCAGAGATTCTCCTAGTTCCGCTTGCTGGTCACACTCGCGGTCATGCTGGCGTTGCTATCCAGACATCAGAGGGTTGGCTGCTGAATGCAGGCGATGCCTACTTTTACCGAGACGAGATGGACTCCGCCGAACCACGTTGCACGCCGGGAATGCGGTTCTACCAATGGATGATGGAGGTGGATCGCGAGGCGAGACTCCACAATCAAGATCGGCTACGTGCATTATCGCGCGATCGCAATAATGACGTGCGCCTCTTCTGTAGCCACGATGCTATGGAGTTCAAAGCGTTCGCCGACCAGTCCAGCGACACTCAGAACTTGAAATTTCATCATTCATGAAGTTCTCGGTCGGTCAGATTGATTCAGGAGTCAGAGGTAGAGCGATCGCGCCGAACAACAGAGGACGATGCTCAGTTAGTCCCCGATTTGATGTTTGAGGTCAACTCCAGAACTGACTCCTTTCTAGAGGGTTCTGTCCCATGAGAATTGATAAACTATTGAGTACGGAACCCGGAGGTCAAAGACTTATGCTTAAAGACTCCCTAATTATTAGCTCATCCCCTGAGATTATGGGCGGCACCCCAGTTTTTGCTGGTACTAGAGTTCCTGTGCAGACGCTTTTGGATTATCTCAAAGCCGGAGAATCCATTGACGATTTTTTAGATGGGTTTCCTACTGTAACCAGAGAGCAGGTCATCGCCTTACTGGAAGAGGCGGAAAAACAGCTTTTTGGCATAGTAGCGTAGCATGAAGCTCCTGTTTGATGAGTGTATTGATCGCAGATTTACTAGAGAATTTGTTGGCTACGAAGTAAAAACCGTTCCACAAATGGGATGGGCAGGAGTAAAGAATGGTCAACTTCTTGCCCTTGCAGAAGCAGAGTTTGATGTTTTCATCACAGTTGATCGCAACTTGTCGTTTCAACAGAATCTGCCACAGTTCAATATCGCGGTCATTGTTTTGCAAGCACCATCCAATCGTTTGGCAGATTTGAAGCCTTTAGCACCAGAGGTTTTAGCTATTTTACCTACAGCAACTAAAGGACAAGCTACGGTAGTCAGTGTGTAAAAATAGAGGTAGGCAATGTTCACGCTACTAGCTGCTCCATCACATTGTTAGGTTGCGTTTTTAGGCAGTATCTATACTCCTGTTCCAAGGTACTCAACTTTCCAAGATATTTGACGACCTGAACGACCTGAACGAACAAAACGGAACCCTTCGTAGTCAAAGCTAACGGGATTTTTGGTGATGAACGAACTAGATACACCAAGTAATTGAGCAATTTGGCTAGTTGACAACTCTGAACCCTCAGATGCTGCCTTCTTCAAAGGTTCTAGGTGTTCTGGGGGAAGATTTACCTCTGGTAAGGCGGTTTGGAACTGTTTGGCTGGTGTAGGTAGAGGTTCGGTAGGAGTACTAGATGAAGCCGTAATTCTTGAAAAGGATTGAGTAAAGGATGAAGCGATTCCAAGACTGGAGACAATCAAGTAAGCGATGAAATTTTGGGTGGAGAAGACAACTACCCCATATTGTACAATTGGAAGCTGGCGATTATTGTTGAAACGTCGGTCAGGGCCACCATCACGCCGCACATATTTCCATGTTTTTCCAATTACAGTAGCATCGCTGGGAAGTGAATCTTGTTCCACATATTCCATATCTTGCAAAGATGCTTGGATTTCACTGTAAGGAATTGCACTATAAACACCATCTTGAAACACAAAAAAACGGTCAGGAAGTAAATATAACTTGATACTTCCAGCATCAACACCCCAAACATCAACATTAGTTTTGATGAGGTTCGGATTTTGTTTGCCAATCTTTGAGCGATGACGGATAAGAGATGCGTTGGAACCAGCATTTCGTTTCCAATCACTGACAGCAACCTTTGACTTCAGTCGCCATGAGGTTTTAGTCATAGCTAGATTGGAAAAAGACATAATACTTTCATGAAATTTTTTCTCTGAGTATTCATCAGAGAATTCATAAAAAAGAGGTGTCGTTTTACGTGCAACATCCGCTCTATAAACAATTAAACTTGCAATCGCCAGAATAATAGACAGTGGATAGAAAATAAACAAGAAGATTAATGAAGCAATTCCACAATAGAGAGAATAGTAAGGACTCTTCACTCTCCTATTAATTTGATCAATAATTTCTGCCGCTGATCTGTCTACGATCACCTCCTCATACTCTTCTAAAGCTTCCTGTGTAGTGCCATGAATTCTTTCATTAGCTTGGTACGTTTTCTGCTGATACCTAGCACCTTGTCTACCGACTTTAATTAAGGTATCTGGAACTACTTGTTTTTTCATGGATGAAGGCATTGTAAAATCTTTTACTCGTTTACTGCTTGTTGTGGACAGGAGTTGATTTGTTCAAGAAATTAAAGTAATGCTGACTTCCCAAAATAATCCCTGATGACAATATAAGTGTTAATCCAGAAATAATTATTAAAGATTTTTTAAAGTTCCAGCTTATATTTTTGTTATTAGTTATTCCATGTTTATAATTACTATATGTCAATATTTTATAAAGACGACTGGAGAAAAGATTAAATTCATCCTGGGAAGTGACTCGATAAACTCGATTAGATTCTAATATCGTTGAATTCTTGACAGCTTCGATTAATTTAGGATCGGGGGAACTTGGTCGAAAACCTTCCCACTGATATTCATAACTCTCATAAAATAATTTAAATTCGATAATTCTAAAAATTCGAGCTTCGTCGTTGTCAGCAACTACAAGATACTCGACTTCATTTATGCGCCCCTTCTTAAATAAACGATTTATGTAAGAGGATGTTTTAAAAGTCGGTTAGATAGCAAAAAAGCTCACTCAGTGTAAGCTGCGAATATGTAGTACACAGCACTGAGAGAGCGTTATGAGTAAAGCTTACCCCAGTAATT
>NZ_JACJOY010000075.1:0-57444 GCF_014695815.1 Trichocoleus sp. FACHB-6 | reverse complement strand
TTATGAGTTATTGCCAGAAACATCGGAGACTTTTATTTATCTGGCAATGATCCGTATCATGGTCAGGCGGTTGGCATAATATTTAACCCCTCACCACTTTTCAAACATCCTCTTAGACAAGGAGAGGGGGTTGTTCTTTGGAGCTACTATATATCTTTAAAATAACAGTAAAATCGAAAAGGCCCAGATTTTCTAATTCTTAGTAAGCAATTACACTTAATTATTATTAAGCTTAAGCCTTGTACTCTAAAGGATATTAAAATTGATAAAGGTACGTTAAAGAAAATGCTTTAATGTTTTGGCTCTAATTATTTTTATATCTATGGTCAAGGTAAAAAATTTTTTGTTACTACACAAATATAATTAAACTACAAATTTTCTTAAGAAAGGGCTAGAAAGAGCCATAGCTGAGTAGAGACAAAAGTTATTCATTTTTATGTCCTTTGCGTTCTCTAGCGGATGAGCATGAAGATATTTATATTTTTGAGGTTGGAGCAGTATTGACTAGGTTATAAATTGTGAGGAATCCTACGAATTATTTTAATCTTTCTACGCATTTTCACCGATATGATTAGTTCAAGAAAACCTATGATGACTAACCTGAATCAAGGGCAACGCACTCTGAAGCTGAACCGAGTAACTCAGATCGGGTTTAGTGCTGTTTTGGCAACAATGGTGGGAGTCGGAATCATTTCTAAACTCAGTATGGGCAGCCTAGTTGATGCTCTCAACTGGGTCAGCCACACCTATGAAGTGGAAGCCGAATTGAGAGCGTTAGAAAAAGTCTTGCTGGACGCTGAAACTGGAGAGCGAGGCTTTCTATTTACTAACAAAGAGGAATTCTTGGAACCTTACAATAGTTCCATTAAAGAACTTAAAGCTCATTTTTCCAAGCTAGAAATCCTGATCCGAGACAATCCAGAGCAATTAAAACGACTGGATCGCATAGAAGATTTGGCACAGCAAAAAATGGATAATCTGGCGCAGACCATTGCCCTCAAGAAAGCAGGCAAGGAGCAGATACTAAGAGAGCTAGTAGTATCTGGCACAGGTAAACAGATCATGGATCAAATCCGGGTGCGGCTTGATGAAATGATTGATGTAGAGGACGAACTACTCAATAAACGCAAGGAGGATGCGAGCCGGACTGAGCAACTCACAACACTCGTTTCTCTGGGTGGAACTGCTCTGGCAATTTTGCTAGGTATCCTGTGTTTATTGTTTATCGCCCGCAAAGTTATTCGGCCAATTAATCAGGTGGCGAATATCATTGCCAGTTCTTCGAGCGAAATCGCTGCGATGACTACCCAGCAGGAGAGCATCGCCGCTCAACAAGCTTCGTCCGTTCATCAGGCTACTGCCACAATGGACAAATTGGGCGCATCTTCTAAGCAGTCAGCGGAACAGGCGGAAGTAGCAGCCACTGGAGCTCGACAAGTGGCAGAGTTAGCAGAAACTGGAACCAGAGCTGTTGAATATACGCTGGAAGATATGGCAATTTTAAGGGAGAAGGTCTTAGCGATCGCCGAACAAATTCTGTGCCTGAGCGAACAAACCAATCAAATTCGCAGTATTTCTGGTTTGGTAAGCGATCTGGCCAATCAAACTAATATGCTGGCGCTAAATGCTGCCGTAGAAGCAGTGCGGGCAGGTGAACATGGCAAAGGCTTTGCAGTTGTTGCAAGTGAAATTCGCAAACTAGCAGACCAGAGCAAAAAATCTGCCGGGAAAATCAATATCCTGGTTGCTGAGATTCAGGGTGCGATTAACTCTACCATGATGGTAACAAACGAAGGCACCAAGACTGTTGAGCAGGGGGTAAAAACGGCTGAGGGAACTGCCGAAACATTTATGAATGTGGCAAATGCCATTAGCAGTGTAGTGATGAGTAGCCAGCAAATTTCGCTAACCGCTAAACAACAGGCGATCGCCGTTCAACAAGTTGTAGATGCCATGAATACACTGAATCAAGGTGCTACCGAAACGGCCTGCGGCATTAGCCAAACTAAAACGGGCACTCTAAAACTGAATGAAGCCGCATTGAATTTGCAAGCTGTGGTCTAAAAAAAGTTCGTTTGCTTACAAGTGTTTTAAGCCAAGCTATATCTAATTCATGAGGGAAACTTTATAGTACACAGTAGACATCTTGCAGAATCTATCTAGGCTTATCTGTATTGTAGCCGATTAAGTTTATTCTCTTGTTTCTTATTGTCCCAGTCCCAGCAGTGGGTAGGTTAAATCCAACCTGAAGTAAAGGACAAGCTCTTTGTCCAAATTGTAGTTCGGTAAAAATTTGGAATAAGGGTATCCGCTGTAATTCTTGTGGAAGGAAGCTAGACCGAAGCGATCATCGAAACAAACGCTAATCAATTAAAAAAAACCACAGTTTTCTACCAGGAGCTTTTTATTTTATGTCCCAAATGGGGCAAGCTAGAACTGGTTTAATCCATCTAGCTCCTTCCACAAAAATTACAGCTCCATCACTGCGAAGAACTACCATGCCGTGTTAAGTCAATAATCTATCTTGCAGACCGTGGCTTATCGCTCAATCTATCTTGTGGGACTGGCAAGGGGATAGCTAATGCGATCGCACTCTTGAAAAGCTCTCAACTGCTGACTATTCCACCTGTTGCATTTTCACTGTCTCCTGTTAGTCTTAGCTCACAGCAAAATTTTGTTTGAGGTGATAGGTGTATGAATATCGAAAAGCATCTGAGACTAAACAAGAATTTGTCTAGGACTCTACCAGGCATTCGGCCTCTGCGTACTCTAGCACTTTTCCTGTTCGTTTTATCTTTTTCTGCCGAAGCTATCGCCCTTCAGAAGACAACTACCCTTAGAACCTTTGCTGATTGGTGTTTAAATAAAGCCAATTTGAGCGAGGAGACAAAATACACTGTTGATGTCCTCTTGCAAGCGGCTAAAACTCAAGATTGTAATCAGGTTGACAAGTTTCTTTCGACTCTCAGTGAGCTGGGTATCTACGACAAGCGATTAACTGACCTTAGACCCTTATCAACACTCACCAACCTGACTGGACTCTACCTCCGGGACAATCAAATAACTGATCTTAAACCCTTGTCATCTCTGACCAACCTGACTCGACTCGACCTCGGTAATAATCAAATAGCCGACCTTAAACCCTTGTCATCGCTGACCAACCTGACAGAACTCTCCGTCAATAACAATCAAATAACTGATCTTAAACCCTTGTCATCGCTAACCAACCTGACAGGCCTTTACCTCTACAACAATCAAATAGCCAACCTCAAACCCTTGTCATCTCTGACCAACCTGACTGGACTCAACGTCAGTAACAATCAAATAGCCGACCTCAAGCCTTTGTCAACACTCACCAACCTGACTTTCCTCGCCGTCCACAACAATCAAATAGCCGACCTTAAACCCTTGTCATCACTCACAAGCCTGACTTTCCTCGCCGTCCACAACAATCAAATAGCCGACCTTAAACCCTTGTCATCTCTGACCAAGCTGGCTGCACTCGACCTCCATAACAATCAAATAGCTGACCTTAAACCCTTGTTATCACTAACCAACCTGAGTTCCCTCTTTCTTAACAGCAATCAAATAGCTGACTTTAATTCTTTGTCAACACTCACCAAGCTCGCTACTCTCTCTCTCGGTAACAATCAAATGGCCGACCTTAAACCCTTGTCAACACTCACCAACCTGACTTTTCTTGCCGTCCATAAGAATCAAATAGCCGACCTCAAACCTTTGTCAGCACTCACCAAGCTGACTTACCTCTCTCTCGGTAACAATCAAATAGCCGACCTTAAACCCTTGTCAGCACTCACCCAGCTGACCAGCCTCTCCATCCATAACAATCAAATAACCGACCTTAAACCCTTGTCAACACTCACCAAGCTGACTGACCTCTTTGCTTATAACAATCAAATAACCGACCTCAAACCCTTGTCAACACTCACCAACCTGGCTTACCTCTCCGCTTATAGCAATCAAATAACCGACCTCAAACCCTTGTCAACACTCACCAACCTGACTTACCTGTCCGTTTATAATAATCAAACGCTCACTGATAAAACTTGCCCTCTCAAACCCGCATCTATATGTAGATTCGTACCTTGATAAAGTGACTGAAACTCAGCTTTAATAAGCTAAGACTTTCCCAACCTGCCCAACAATTGGGGATAGTATTGATAGCGTTGCAGGGGCTCCCAAGATTTGTTTGTCCCTAACTTTTAGGTAAGCTGACAGATGGGATAAGTTCCGGTGTTCTGGGTAATAACGTTAAAACAGTGCCCTAGAAAGAGCCGTTTGTGGGAATCTACCCTGGAAGCGATCGCTTTGATATTGCGGAAACTATCGGACGAGTCTCTTGAAGAAACGGAATGCAGCAGCAAGATTGATGAGAGCTGGAAAGAAGGGTATTTGGATCATCTTTGCCCTAAAATTTCAGCGTTGGGCTGAAAAATTTCTAGCTTGAGAACTATTAGTTTCCCAAACTAGGCCAATTGGATATATTACGAAACAAAACTTATTGATGCTCAGAGTATAGGTAGTGGTAAGGGCGGTAATTTCGAGATTACTGCTGAGGGCTATTTTCGAGTTACTAATGCTTTCATAGCTTTGAATTCTACCAACTTTAGCATTGCTACTTCTGAAAGTGGTGGCGGTGGTGCAGTTACTAAGCATCAAGAGTGCGCCATCGCCATCGCCGAATCCTAGCGACAATTTCCAGTTAGATAAGGGAGCCGCAGACAGTCTCGCACAAGAAGAGCGCCGGGTTTTACAATTGCCACGCTGCCAAAATCCTCCAGAATTTCTCCCTAAGCCAGCCAAACTCAATAATCAGAAGCAATTAACTCCATAGCTGATGGTGGGGAAACTCTGGTATTTTGTACAATTGTCAATAATAAGAGGCGAGCGCCTCCGGGAGCATCCTTCCTTTGGTGTTGCCGGGAATACGTCCAGAGCTACTGCCAGATAAGCAAACAACGGATAAAATTACTGAGAATGTGACTTGCTGCACGCAGCTGGTTATTCTTTAAAAGCAAGCCATTCTAAATTGTGAGAAGGTATTGAACGTGTCGCAAGCCAAACAAACGATTTTAGTAACTGGTGGAGCTGGATATATCGGAACCCATGCCGTACTAGCTCTGTTAAATGCAGGCTATGAGGTGGTAGTGCTGGATAACCTGGTGTACGGACATCGGGAACTGGTGGAAAATGTACTCAAGGTAGAGCTAGTGGTTGGAGATACAAGCGATCGCGCTCTCCTCGACAACCTGTTCGCCACTCGCAACATTGCCGCAGTCATGCACTTCGCCGCCTATATTGCCGTGGGAGAGTCTGTAACCAACCCAGCCATATACTACCGCAACAACGTCAACGGCACACTCACCCTGCTAGAAGCAATGGTGGCGGCAAACATCAACAAGTTTGTCTTTTCTTCAACTTGCGCCATCTACGGAATGCCGCAGGAAGTGCCGATGACCGAACATCATCCCCAAAATCCTCTCAGCCCCTATGCGACGAGTAAGTGGATGGTTGAGAAAATTCTCGCAGATTTTGATTTCGCCTACGGCTTAAAATCAGTCGCTTTTCGCTACTTCAATGCCAGCGGTGCTAACCCCGACGGGTTACTAGGTGAAGATCATAACCCGGAAACTCACCTGATCCCTCTCGTGTTACAGACAGCTTTAGGGAAACGGGAAGCGATCTCAATTTTAGGCACCGATTACGATACACCCGATGGCACCTGTCTTCGAGACTACATCCACGTCAGCGATCTAGCAGATGCCCACGTTTTAGGCTTAAAGTATCTGTTGGAAGGGGGAAAAAGCGATGTGTTTAACTTAGGCAACGGCAACGGCTTCTCAGTCAGAGAAGTGATTAACGCAGCCCAAACTGTAACTGGACGTGAGATCAAAGCGATAGAATGCGATCGCCGTCCCGGAGACGCTCCTATTTTAGTCGGCAGCAGCGACAAAGCCAAAAAAATTCTCGGTTGGTGTCCTCAATACGCAGACTTGAGTAAAATCGTTGCTGACGCTTGGCAATGGCATCAGCAGCGACATGGATAATTCTGGAGTAGAAGTCAGATTAAGGCGGTTAGAATCGATTGTTGAACAAATCGCGGAAGCGGTACTTGCCACAACCGAGACAATTGACCGTCTTACTGACCGGGTGGATGCTCTGACAATTCAAGTACAAGAACAAGGGCATCAAGTGCAACAACAGCACTATCAAATCTTTGCCTTGAGTGACGCAGTGCAAACTCTAGCAGAAACTCAGGATGATTCTCTAATGCGGCTAACGCAGCTTACAGTGGCTTTACAACGCCTTGTCGATGCAATCGTTGCATCCGAAGACCATACCGAACCCTAAAATCGGTCAACTTCTTTACTACGTCCCGATTGGCACTGGGACAACGGGAAAAAAGTGGAAGTACCAATATACTCCAAATGGAGAGTTTTCATGCACTTTCTTCGCAGGTATGCTGTCATACTTCCTCTAACTGCTGTCGTTAGTTTTTTGAGTGTTAGTTGTAGCGGCAACAAAATTACCCAGTGTCAAAAAATCTTCCAGATCACCAATGGGACGGTTAATGAAATAAAAACCGTCACCGATGGTGGTAGAAATAGCTCTTCGGAAGCTCTACTCAAAACAGCGGATATCTGGAACAAAGCGGCTCAAGAAATGGAAGCTGTCAAAGTCAACAACGAGCAGCTAAAAAAGTTTAAAGCTGATTTTACCAAGATGTATCGAGATAGTAGTAAATCCACCCGCGACTATGTTGTTGCTCTTAAAAAAAGAGATTTTACCGCTGTTGATGTCGGGTTTAAAAACTTGCAAAAATCCTATAATCCAGAGAAAGATTTGGTGAATAGGATTAACAACTACTGTTCTGGTAGCTAATAATAAACCGTCCCTTATCGCACCAGATTCGGATGTCCCACGGTAAATATATAGCAATGTGGGCTTGATATGGGTTTCTAGAGGCGAATCTCAGTCGAATGTTCTTGTACTTTAGGCAGTAAAGAGGGTTTCCCATCACTCAAAAACTGATAAATCTCTTGATGAGTTGATAACTAGGTAGACATAATTAAACTAAACATGTGGTGTAGGCTGGTTTGCTGAGGGGCGGCGTGTCGTCCCCTTAGTTACCGTCACCTTGGTAGGGACATGGCATTGCCATGTCCCTACAGATGTATTGCACCTAACCCTTAAATTGCTATAAAACTATTAACTGTAAAAACTTATTAATTGAATCCCAGAATTTCTCCAATTGCTTTCACAATATCTAGATAAAAGTTTCCTTGCATTCCTCGAAATACTTCAAACTCTCCAGCAGAACCAAAAAATGGTCTAAGCGTCCAACCCAGTTGACAGCCCACTAAGGCATAAAGTACCAACCAAAATTTCAAAATGTTTGTCCGGGTATCTTGCCCTTCTTTATCTGGTTCAGACATTGACTGCATACCTTGATACAGGAAAGTAATGCCAATAAATCCGGTGACGGCAAACATGAAAACATTTAATAATTTAAAAAATTGGTAGTTGTAGGCGGTAATCATAAAAAATAGCGTGACTGGTGCCAAACTAAATAAGAGAACGCTAATTACCGCTACACACGTCATCAATATGGCAAAATACTGTCCAATACTTCTGCTGGAACCGAAAATAATACTAAAAAAGTACAATGTCGGCAAACAAAGTATCAGCGTCATCAAGTAAAGGCATGGGAGTTTGAAAGCTGAAGATAAGGCTTGTAAAACACTATGGGATGAACCAATAATCGCACCGTAGAAGGCAAAAAAGATGGAGCTACAGACGAGTAGGGAGATAATTTTGCTGGGAAGCCTTACGCCCTGGCGAATTTCTTCCATAAAACTGGAGCGATCGCGCAACAACTGCATTAACACACCAAAATATTGTGTTGCCTGAAATTTTCGCTGAATCATGTTCTTATCCCTTAAGCTCATAATTTTCCCTAGCCCTGTTATAACCGATAGACAAGAGGCGGCAAGAATATTTTATTCAACAGCAGCAAATAGGCTGATTCCGGTGATGACAACTATTTTCTGTAGTCGCTACCGGAACCATACTGCCAAGCTTGCACAAAGCGATCGCAGTAATATCTACCGAGGGGCGGCAACTTCTTCCGAAACGGTTCTAAGGCTGTTCCTAGCCTATCTAAGGCGGTATAGGCTCCCAGGTTAATGTAGTGAACCATCCAATCTAGCAGCATCACCAAGCCCACCTGGGGAATGATTTGAAGCACTATTCCCGGCTTGGTGAATAAGGTTTTAATTAGCGTTTTGGTCAAGGCGGGAAACTGGACGACATCTTGCAAAAATGGGCGTAAAACGTCGTCCCCTAATTGTTCCATCGCCTGAAACACTCCCGAAAGCAGCTGATTTATTTGATTCGGATCAACTTTTTGATCGACACCTACGCCCATCGTTCGCTGAAACAGCCACGTTACGGCAATGTTGGGCTGATAAGGTTGCAAAAGTGCCAAAGCATTCTGCGAAAGTGCATCTGTTTGTAAAGCTTCGTGAATGCCTTCTGTTAATCGTTTCAGATGCCGCACCATCGCCCCAAATCCGCCAAAGCTTACGGGAGATTGGTTTCCACTGCTATCTCCCACTGGCAAAATCCGATTCCAAGGCATTCTAATTGGGTTTTTGCGATAGGAGGGAAAGAAGCCAAACAGAACTCTTTCAAATTGCAGTTGGGAAAGTTCTACGCTTTGATATTCTGGCAACAAACGCAGGTATTCTTCAAAGAAAAATTCTAAACTGGGGCGGCTGTTGTCAGCATCCAGATAGGTAAATAAATACGTAGTTCTGCCGTCTCGTGCTGGAAAGGCTTCCCAAAAATACTGGCATTGGTTTTGAATTGGGGTGAAAGATGCGATCAGATCGCCTGTTTCATTGTGCGGATATCCTTTGGCGCAGCTACCTACAACTAAGCAAACACCATCCGGTTTTTCTCCTTGTCTCACTTGCTGGACAATGGGTGAAAAATTACCCATTGCATCTATTAGTAACCGCGTTTTTAAGCCGCCAGCAGCCTCTAGGATAACGCCATCTGGGTGAACAACTGCTCCTGAGAATGGGGTGTTTTCAAATAGTTTCCCACCAGCAGCTAGAAATTTTGATTTGAGGGTTCCCAAGAGAAAAACGGGGTCAATGCCGATGTTTAAAACGTCGCGCACCCAAACTTCAGAACCACCCAGGAAGCTGACGCGTGCGGGGTTATATTGGGTAGCGATCGCTTTCTCTAATTCTGCCTCTGAAAGCAGATTTAGTTCTATAAATACTTCTAATTCTTGGCGCGAAATATTCCATTCTTGCTCTCTACCCCGCAATATTCCCCTTTCAATTAAGGCAACTCGCCAACCTAATTTTGCTAAGGCTGTACCAATTAAAATTCCCAAGGTGCCGCCGCAAATTACCACGTCCCAGTCTACAGTTGTGAGAGGAGCTTGGCTTTCTTTTACTACCATTGGAATTGGTAGTGTATCTTCTTTGATTGCTTGCCAGAGGCTATCGGTTTTACGCAGTCCGTCCAGAGGATTGCCGGGTAGTTGAGATAATATTTGTTCTGTTAAGCTCATGGGGGTCTACTAAAATGCTCCGATTACATCATAATTGGTAAGAGTATTAAAGAGTTTTAATCGCAGAGGCAAGAGAGAACGCAGAGGAAGAGATCGCGTTTTTTGAGAAGTGGCCTGCTAGGCTAAATGCAAAGCTACTGGTATATTATTACGCAGTTAGCTTTGTTGGGAGTGATTCCACTGGAGGCGTTGGGAATTGAATTGGATTTACAAAATCAGCAGTTAATCGTCTTGCCTATGAGTCCGACTGCAAGTTATTTAAGAATTTAGTTAGGACAAAATGGGAAAGCGATCGCGCTCGGTATTTACCCGAACCGATTGCCAACGCCAATTTGAGTAAAATGATTGGCGATAACTAACACTCGAACGCGATCGCATAATGCAAAAGCCATTTCAAGAGCCTAAATTACCGCTTCCACCGCCACTAATGATGTCGGAGTCCGGCTCCTTTGCTCACTATACCCTTACCTCGCGGCTACCAGCGATCGCGCGGCGGGTAATTGCTGAAAATGACTTTACCCCAGAAATTGTCAATAATCTGGAAACGCTGATTCAAGAATTAGCTGATGGGAGTGTGCGATCGCTTACAGATGACAACTCACCAGATTTAACATCGTGGAATACATATTTAGAACCTTTTGTTGGGAAGCGATGGCTGGATATTCCCTGGTTTTTTGCGGAAGCATACTTTTTTCGTCGTATCCTTGAAGCAACGCATTACTTCCTACCAGACTCTTCCCAGAGTGTAGATCCGTATGCAGTGCAAAAATATAGAGGTTTGGAAACTGCAAATGATTCTATAAAAGCAATCAGCGCTAAGATTAACCATAGTGAAAAAGACACAACAAGTTTAATCGCACTGTTCTATTTTGTACTGTGGGGAAATCGAGCCGATCTCAGTCTTTGGCCTGTAGATGCTGTTGATTCTAACTATAATAGTCTGGAAAATCACCCCGAACAGACACACGTTTTAGTAGATGATACAGCAGTAATCTCAGATAAAATTGCCAAATTTGATAAAGTACGGATTGACTTTATCGTGGACAATGCTGGTTTGGAACTTGTCAGCGATTTGTGCTTAGCAGACTATCTGTTAGATACCAATGCTGCAAAGATTGTTTACCTGCACCTCAAGCCTTACCCTACTTTTGTTTCTGATGCGACAATTAAAGATGTCCGCAGCACTCTAAAAATTCTCGCTACTGATGAGAATAGGGAAGTGCAACACTTAAGCTTGCGCCTGCAAGATTACATTAATTGCAATCGTTTATGTCTTGTAGATGATTTATTTTGGACATCCCCTTTAGTCTTCTGGGAAATGCCAGAATCATTGCAACAAGACTTAGCGCAATCAAGTTTAATTTTTGTCAAAGGAGATGCTAACTACCGCCGCTGTTTAGGCGATCGTCAATGGGATTTTACCACCTCTTTTGCAGACATCACCTATTACTTCCCCGCTCCCTTTGTTGCTTTACGCACCCTGAAATCAGAAATCGTGGCGGGGTTACAACCAAGCCAATTAGAATCAGTATCGCGTCAAGATCCGCAGTGGTTGACAAATGGGCAGTGGGGGGTTATTCAGATTGGGAATTGGGGATAGGGAATATTAAATCCGGTTAATTATCCACAATTTCCCGGAACCCCATCCCGAAAGCCTCCCCACTCTTCGTGGAGAGGGGTTAGGAGGTGAGGTTTTTACCGCGATTTCATATCTGCGATCGCGCCCCTCGTAACTCCAGCAATCGCCGCATCTGTCGCCTTGGGTAAATGATAATATTTCCCTCCCGCCGACTTAGCTAGTTCCTTGGCGAAACCAGTGGAAATAAACTTATTTTCCGTGTCAATTACTAACAGTTGAATCCTCAAACCTCGAATCCGGGCAGCAATTTCCAACAGTTCCCCTTTAATATCCGGCTTTTCGCCAGCTTCAAGCGGTTCGCCCAAAGAACGAGCTAAAGGAATATTCCCGCGCCCATCGGTAATCGCTACAATTACCACCTGACCAATATCCCCAGACATCTGAGCATTCATCCCGACTCGCACCGCCTGAGTCAAACCATGCGCCAGAGGCGAACCGCCGCCGCAAGGCATTCTCTCCAAACGCCGCTTTGCAGAAGCGATAGAACGAGTCGGCGGTAGCAGCACTTCCGCCTGTTCTCCCCGGAAAGGAATCAACGACACTTGGTCGCGGTTCTGATAAGCTTCCGTCAGCAGTCGCATCACCGCACCCTTAGCTGACTGCATGCGGTTCAGCGCCATTGAACCAGAAGCATCAACGACGAAAACCACCAACGCCCCCGCTTTGCGTACCAAGCGTTTCGAGCGAATATCTGCTTGTTCGACAAATACCTGTTTTTGGGGGACTGAGGATTGGGGATTGCTCCGGCTCCTTTCCCGTCTTGCCTTTTGGTATGGTGCAGCTGCTCTGAGGGTGGCATCAACAGCAATTCGGCGCACCTTTCCTTTAGGCAACATCGGCTTAACGTAGCGCCCTCTATCTTCTGAGATGATCAAACTGCGACTTCCCGACTTACCCCGACGTTGCGCCATCTGAGCAAAGTAAAGCACAGTGGGGTCGAGAATTACACCTTCAGGATCGAAGACGAATTCTTCGGGAACACTCGCCTCTTCCTCTGGTGGTTCTTCCGGTTCTTCTTCCTCTTCTTCCTGCTCCTCCTGCTCCTGCTGAGATTCATCTTGGGGTGGTGGTGGCGGCGGTGGCGGTGGCGGCGTCTCCTCTGGAGGTGTCTGCACAACTGTCGCACGCGGCACAATTACCAATTCCACAGCACGACGCAAGTCGTCAGCGATAACATTTGTGCGCCCTTCCAATGCAGCAGCAGCTTTGGCAACTCGCACGGCGAATAATTCGGCTCGATGTCCCTGTACGCCGCCGCGAATTGCTTCATCAACTAGATAAGCGATTTGTTCGCGGGTGATGCGAACATCTTTGAGCCATTCTCGCGCTAAGACAATCTGAGTTTTCAGGTTGTCGATGTCTTCGCGATACATTTGCAAGAATTCTTGAGGAGATTTGGCATATTCGAGAGCTTGTTCTACTGCCTCCACTCGTTCATCTAAGCCTAGTACACTATCAGCCGAAAGCGCGATCGCAATTCTATCGAGCAAATGTTCTCGCAGCGGCCCTTCTTCCGGGTTGTAGGTGGCAATAAATAAAGACTTACAAGGATGCTGAAAACTAATCCCCTCCCGCTCAATCAAGTTGCGTCCCTCAGATATTACTGAGAGTAGTTGATTGCTAATTTGGTCATCTAGCAGATTAATCTCATCAACATACAAAACGCCCCGGTTTGCTGCCGCCAGCAACCCAGGCTGAAACACGGTTTCCCCCTGTTTCACCGACTTTTCCACATCCACCGAACCTAAAAGTCTGTCTTCTGTGATTCCTAGAGGAATTTGCACAAACGGGGCTGGAATTATCTCAGTTGTCACCTCCCCATCCACGGTTAGGGAGGGGTTCTTACTGGCAATTTCTGCCAAAAGTGTGTCATCCCACTCGCTGGGCTGATTCGGATCGCAGTTACTAATGGAACCCTTTACAACTTCAATTGGAGGTAAGAGCGAGTGTAAGGCGCGTGCCATAACCGATTTAGCCGTCCCGCGACGACCAGCGATCGCTACCCCTCCCAGTCCGGGATCAATTGCTGCCAACAGCAGCGCCATTTTTATTGCTTCTTGCCCCACAACAGCAGCGAGGGGGAAGGCGGGGATAGCTACAGATGCAGGCATAGTTTTAAAGCGATGCAAGTCCAATTTTTCAGCATAGCGCAAAGTTTGCCGCCTTCAACTTCAGCCAGCCAAATGTTCGCAGTCATCAGTTGCCAGCTCTAGTCTTTCAAATCAACTTGATAAACCTTGACAATTTTTTTGCTTTCTTTGCTATTATATTGAAATGCAGATGAGACATCAGCATTCGCAGGCGTAAAGCCTGGGTTTCCGTCTCACTTGCAGTATCTTATTTTCGCAAGTAAACATATAGTCAATTTCTTGACTATATATTTAGCTAAATCTTTAGATAGCTACTAAACATTTAGCTAAACATATATTCAACTTTTTGACTGTATGTCTATTTGCGAAAATAAGATACTGTTCGTGAGACGTTAACCCACACAGATAGTCACTTAGCAAGTCCTTACTAAGTGTCAGTTGTTCTCATATTCTGGTTTTCTAAGTAGAAAATCGTCCCACTATTATAAGTGACATTGTTGGCTACTTCTAACTTTGTGCGCTTGTAAGTGTTTATATTTTGGGAGATTGAGCAACATAATCTATGTGGGAAATGCGTGATGTTTCGCCGCTGTTGTCAAGAAATAGCGAAATGGAACATCGACAAAATGAACACAAAGCAAAAGCGTAATAAAAAGCAGCATCTCATCAAAACTTATGGTTCTAAGTGTTGGTGGTGTCAAGAAGGTCTACCAGAAAATAAGCTGACGATTGACCACCTTGTTCCCAAAAGTCATAAGGGATCTAATTCTTTGGAAAACCTTAGACTGGCTTGTCTTCCTTGCAATAATGATCGTGGAAATAGTCTCTATCCTCCAAAAGCTAAACCAATTAACTTCCCTCAAAAATATCAATTTTTAGCAATACTTCTTTTAGGTAGCCTGTTAAAAAATCAAATTGCAAAATGAGGAAATGTTGTTAGTATAGTTAAGCCGATTGCTGAAAGCTAGATAATCAAGCGATCGCTACATTCTTAAAAACCCGGTTTCCTTCAAACCGGGTTCATTCAAACAACCGCTAGCGGGCGGTTTTTTCGTGTTTACCTAGTTAATAGCCATCAATTACTGGTACTGATATTTTCATGCAATTAATTTACCCAGAACCAGGAGAAATAAAAATGAAATTGCCAACATTCCGAGATGAAAAACTCTTACTTCATGCGCTTACTCACCGTTCTTATGCCAATGAAAACCCCGGAGAATGTGAAAACAACGAACGTCTAGAATTTTTAGGTGACGCTTTGCTAACTTTCTTAAGTGGTGAATATCTCTATCGTCGCCATCCACAAATGGGAGAAGACCAAATGACTCGTAGGCGTTCCGCGCTGGTAGATGAAAAGCAACTAGCAAAGTTCGCTACCGAGATTGCTTTAAACTTCAAAATGCGGTTAGGTCAAGGTGCCATTCGCGAGGGAGGCTACTATAATCCAAATTTACTCAGCAGCACCTTTGAAGCCGTCGTCGGCGCTTATTATCTGGATAACAATTTAGATGTTGAGAAAGTCCGCGATTTTGTAGAACCCTTGTTTGATTCCGTTCCGGAGGATATTGTAGTGTCTCTCTCCAATGTGGACTCGAAAAATCGGTTTCAGCAATGGGTACAAGCAAACCCTGAGCTTGGCTCAACGCCACCTAAGTATGTCACACAACAAGCAGGCGGAACACCCCACGCCCCAGAGTTTATCGCCACAGTGTTTGTGGGCGATAAAGCCTATGGGGAAGGTAAAGGTCGCAGCAAAAAAGATGCTGAGAAAGCTGCTGCTGAAGATGCACTCTTCAAACTGAAAAAACGAGGGCTGATCTAAGCTGGAATTTTGGAGAAAGTCTAACTTTCGGGTCTTTTGACTTCTAGGTAAAGCATTGCAAACTCAAAGAAGAGTGGTAACGCAGGCTAGAAGTTAAAATTTATGAAGCCGAAAGATATAGTAGGACTGCTTAAAGAAACGTTTACCGAATGGCAAGAAGATAAAGCGTCGAGGCTGGCGGCAGCTTTAGCATACTACACCGTTTTCTCACTTGCGCCGCTGGTAATTATAGCGATCGCGATCGCGGCTTTGGTATTTGGGCAAGAAGCGGCTCAGGGTGGAATTGACGAGCAAATTGAAGGCTTGCTTGGCTCACAGGGTGCCGATGCCGTCCAAGATATGATCAAAAATTCTCGCAAGGCAGAGCAAGGCACAATTGCCACCGTGATTAGCGTTGGTCTACTCCTGTTCGGTGCTTCCGGCGTTTTTGGACAGCTGCAAGATTCACTTAACACCATCTGGGAAGTCGCCCCCAAGCCTGGACGTGGCATCAAAGGCTTTATCAAAGACCGATTTTTGTCCTTCTCGATGGTACTGGGAATTGGCTTTTTGCTCTTGGTTTCCCTCATCTTGAGCGCTGGCTTGTCAGCAGTAGGCAATTATTTCGGTCATTTGATGCCTGGTTTGCCCTTTCTGCAAGTCCTAAACTTTCTCCTTTCCTTCAGCATCGTAACGGTGCTGTTCGCGTTGATTTTTAGAATTCTGCCAGATGCGAAAATTGCCTGGGGTGACGTCTGGATCGGTGCCGCCATCACCTCGTTGCTGTTTACCGTTGGTAAGTACCTACTGGGGCTGTATCTAGGCAATGGCAGTGTTGGGTCAACTTACGGTGCCGCTGGCTCCTTTGTAGTGCTGCTGTTGTGGGTAAATTACTCCGCCCAGATTCTCTTTTTCGGTGCCGAATTTACCCAAGTCTATGCCAACAAGTACGGCTCCCGAATTGTCCCTGCTAAAAATGCCGTACCCCTTACCGAAGAAGCGAGGGCGCAGCAGGGGATACCCCGGACTGCGGATATCAAGGAGGCAGCAGGGGAGCAAAAACAGACAAGCGATCGCATATCCACCTCTTCTACAGGCACCATAGAACGAACGGAGCGCTCAAAATCCAGACACCCGATGGTTAACATCCTCGCCTTAATCATCGGTGTCACCCAAGGCTTTGCCCACTTGGTGGGAGGCAAACGGAGGCGGAACAACCGACCTAAATAAGGGCATCTCTAGCCTTTTGCATCTAGTTCTCAGACAAGCATTAATGGCGATCGCCATTAATGCTTTATATAACTTTTTGTAAAGTTAGTAATTCCTAAGAGTTAATAAATTTCAACCACAAAATTGTATTAATACCATTTACCTTTACACTGGCAATATTGGAGTTTTTGTCAATAGCTCCTTATAAACTTCCACAATTTAAACTCATTGCAATCGTTTGAAGTCAAACCAGTTACCGAAAAAAGATTTTTTATATTTCCGGTATAAGTAGCGCTAAGATTGGCAACTTGGATAAAGTTAGAGACCTTATTTTCAGCAACCAGATGGTGGAAACCGAAAAAAGTTTTAACCCCTTGGAGGAGCATCTGGATAAAAAATGCCCCAAATTGCCAGATTGCAGATACAACACTTCAATCTTGGGTTATTTTAGGCTTAAAATCTCAGTAAATAGCTGAATGGCTCCCACCCCCTCACCTAACGTAGCCAATTAATCTCAATAGTGAAACGGGGGATTTGAATAATGACTGACTCTTACACCCAAAATGACTCCAGCGAGACTCCAAACAATAATAATTCTGCATCGAATGAGGAGCTTGCTCAACTCCGCAGTCTGCTCCTTGGTCTTGATAAAAGCGAACTTGACAAACTGTATGACCGATTAAACAACCCCAACATTCAACCAGAGGATTTAAGCAAAATGCTTCCGGAAGCAATTATCCTGCGCTCAATGCAAGATAAACAGCTATCCGAAGCAATAGTTCCCACCATAGAAGAAGCCATTCAAACCTCTGTTAGAAAAGACCTCACTGTTCTTGCAGATGCCATTTTTCCCGTAATCGGGCCAGCCAGCCGCAAAGCTATTGCCACAACGCTTGAAGCAACCATCCAATCGCTTAATCAAAGCATTGAACACAGCCTATCCCCACAAGGTTTTAAATGGAGATTGGAAGCTTTACAAACTGGCAAATCCTTCGCCGAAGTTGTGCTTCTCCGCACGCTTCTCTATCGAGTTGAACAAGTCTTTCTCATCCACAAAAAAACTGGATTATTGCTGCAACACGTAGTAGCTAATTCGGTAGAGGCTCAGGATGCAGACTTGATTTCAGCGATGTTAACAGCTATCCGGGATTTTGTCCAAGACTCTTTCAGTGTGCAAACAGGTGAGTCGCTGGATACGTTGCAATTTGGAGAACTGACCATTTGGATTGAACAGGGGCCGCAGGCGATATTAGCTGGTATTATCCGGGGAAACGCTCCCAAAGAATTAAAGTTTGTTTTCCAAGAAGCGATAGAAAAAATTCACCGCCAGCAAAGAAAGGAACTTTATGCTTTCGACGGGGAGACTTCTCCTTTTGAAGCCAGCAAACCTTATCTTGAAGACTGTCTTCAAACTGATTATCAACTCAAAAAAGAAAAAACTTCCCCTTTTTTATTGATATTTTGGGGAGTTATCCTGTTAGCTTTGGGAAGCTGGGGTTTTATTTCCTTCCGAGAAAACAGACGTTGGGAAACTTATCTAGAAAAACTGAATGATCAGCCGGGAATCACTGTGAGTAGTGCCGAGAAGCATTGGGGTAAATATTATATTTCCGGGCTTCGCGATCCGTTAGCAGCAGATCCAACAGCCCTGATGAAACAAGCAAATATCAACCCCAAGGCAGTTATCAGCAAATGGAAGCCTTACCTATCCCTTGATTCACAATTTGTAGTTGCCAGAGCCAAGCAATTGCTCAAACCTCCTGAAACTGTCTCTCTGAAAATTGACGAAAATGGCATTCTTTATGCTACAGGTTCCGCCCCTCGTCAATGGATTGGGGAAACCCGAAAAATAGTGCAGTTTATTCCCGGAATTACTAAATACCAGGAAGAGAATCTGGTTGATACAGAATCAGCAAAGCTGCTCTCTGCAAAGGCAGAAATTGAAAACCAAGTGATACTTTTTGAAGAAGGAACTACACAACTTATAGCTGGGGAGGAGCAGAAACTACAGAACTTGATTCAAGCAATTAAAAACATTACAAATACTGCACGAGTTTTGGATAAGGCTGTCAGCATTGAAATTTTAGGACACTCGAACACGGGAGGTTCGGAACAGAGAAACATAATACTAAGCTCTGAGCGTGCAAGAGCGATCGCATCTATTTTGACATCACGAGGGATTGAAAAAGTCAATCTGAAAAATATAGCCGTGGGTTCAAGTCAACCTTTAGCCAACAGTTCTACAGATCCGAATCAAGCATTGAACCGCCGCGTTTCTTTCAAAGTAATTATAACCGATGTCCCCAACCGAGGGATTAACTAACCATGATCCAGAAAAAAGTTTGCATGGTGGGTGCCTTCGCTACAGGAAAAACCAGCCTTGTCGCCCGTTTTGTCCACAGCATTTACTCAGACATTTACCAAACTACCGTAGGCGTTAAAATTGATAAAAAATTAGTAAAAGTCGGACAACAGGAAATAAACTTTATTCTGTGGGATCTCTATGGAGAAGACGAATTTCAAAAGGTGCGAATGTCTTATTTGCGCGGCTCATCCGGTTATCTTGTAGTAGTAGATGGAACCCGTCGCACTACCCTTGATAAAGCCTTTAACCTCCAAAAAAGGGTAGAAGATACTATCGGGCCAGTTCCTTTTATCCTTGTCCTCAATAAATGGGATTTAAAAGACGAATGGGATATTGACGACAGCTCAATGGATGAACTAGCAGAAAGGAACTGGACGGTAATTAAAGGAAGTGCAAAAACAGGTTTAGGTGTAGAAGAAGCTTTTCTGACTCTTGGACAACAAATCATGGAGAGATAAATGCTTGACCTTCCGTATCCGATACTTGATTACCTTTATAAGCTAACAATACAAAATTGTTATGCTGCTTATCTTTTCGTGGAAAAGAATGGTTGCTTGTCTAATTGGGGAGGGAATTTGGCTGCAAGGCTGGAAAGCCTTGCACGTCCGAGGGAGATTCTTATCGATGAAAATACTTTTCAAAAGATTGATAGGGTACAACGAAAATTTTCAGGAACTAACCTGTCGTTAACAGGAATAGTTGAACCAGACACTACCCTATCAACGACAGGGATAGTTGAACCAATAAAAATATATTCTTGCTTGGTAAAGTTATGAATAAATCTATCACGGATGAACTTTTTGCAATTCTGGATACGGTAGTTTTAGAACATCTGAATGACTGTTATTTCAAAGTTATTGGCAATGTACCGAGATGGTTCCTCCAATTTTACCCGAATGTCACTTCGGAAGAAAATAAAATAAATCTACAGACAAAGTTTCCTTTTCTGGAAAATTTTCTCATCGACGCTGAGGATTTTTGGCATGATAATATCGCCCAACGTCTGAAGTCGGGATTGTGGAGTGAAGTTGATATGTCTGGGCAGGAATGCCATCTTGAGGCTTCAGCAGTTCGTTTGGAAAATAAGAAAATACTATTAATTGAATTATTAGGTGTTGCTTATGAAGAAAAACAGTCTCTTATACAAAAGGCTAGGCAAAATAATTTAACTTATCACTATTTGCTCAAAGAAACTCAGAAAAAAGAAATTTTACTTCACTGCATTTTGCACGATGTTGCGGGGCAATTAACGGGAATAAATTGCTGTTTTGCACTGCTAGCTATGGAAAATTTTTCACCTAAAGGAAGAGAGCGCCTGGAAATTGGTAAAAAGCAATCTATCAAGCAAGAAATGCTAATTCAGGAGATATTGAAGGCATTTTCTGCTGAGGTAAAATCCCTTGAGGATTTTACTGTTGATTCTGCCCAAGCTCCAGATGCGGTGAGGTGTGCAAGGGAGGTTGTAGAGGCTTTGTTGCCGACTTTTTCACTAAACAAAAGAATATTGCAGTTGGAGCCAAATATTGATATGGCTCAAGATTGGAAGGTAGTTGGTGAAAACTCACGTTTGGAGAGGGTGCTTTTTAATTTGGTGGAAAATGCTTTTCGTCACAGTCCGTTGGGTTCTACTGTGACGGTTGACGTGAACCAGGACGGCAAATTTATTCTGTTTACTGTGGACGATGAAGGGCCTGGGGTGCCGGAGGATATTTCTAAAAATCTATTTCAAAAATTTGCCCAAGGACGAGAGAAATCTGGCAAGGCTGGATTAGGGCTATATTTTTGCCGGATTACGGTTGAACGCTGGGGTGGTAGCATTGGTTATTCAACTCGTCCTAAAGGTGGTTCGTGTTTTTGGTTCCGCCTTCCTAGAGCAGTTTTGTAAGTAGCTTTAGGGGCAGAGAAGAGGTGATTCATGAATTCCTTCTAGGCTCAGGCTGGGAATCAGAATTGATTTTAGATTTGGACTTCTAAGGGAAAAATAACGGTGAAGGTGGAGCCAATGCCGATTTCGGAAACAAGTTCCATTTTGCCTTGCAATAGTTTGACTAACCGAGAGACTATTGCCAGTCCCAGCCCTGTACTGTGAGGGTGGTAGGATTGCTGGCTGGAACCAGCTTGAAAGTAGGGTTCAAAGATGCGGATTTGGTCTTCTGGTTCTATGCCAATTCCGGTGTCAGCGATCGCTATCGCCCATTCCTCTTGCGATACTGTTTGACAGGTTAATTTGATACTTCCCGTCTCGGTGTAACGAATCGCATTCGAGAGTAGATTTGTGATAATCTGCTGCAATCGCAAGGGATCTGTGAAAACCTGATCGGGAGCGGCTGTTGGCCGTAGCCCTTCTCGAAGAGTAGCGGAGCTATCGGCGGTAGCCGAATCGCACTCTACGATCATCTGTAGCTGTTTTGAGTTTGCCAAAGGCTGTACCATCTCGATAACGCTGTTAATTAAAGAGCGCACATTCGTGGATGATGGCTGCAATTTCATCTTCCCGGCTTCATAGCGGGAAATTTCTAAAGTATCGTTGATCAGACGAAGTAACTGTCGCCCGCCCCATAACACTTTATCAATGTGTTCCAAATTGCGAAGGTTGTCGTTCACCTGATCTTTATTTCTTTGTTGGCGCAAAAACAGCTCTGAGTAGCCAATAATTGAGGTCAAAGGGGTTTTCAGTTCGTGGGCTAGATGAGAGAGGCTTTCCTGATTAGCTCTCACTAAGCGAGTCAGTTCCTGATTGTTAAGTTGTAACTGACTTTGCAGCTGCTGTAATTCTCCTAAGCGCTGCTCCATGTAACTTTTAAAACATTGCGCGATCGCTTCATCCACTACAGCATCAATTAAACGAACCGCTCGTATCACGTCTATCGAAGATGCCTGCTTCAGATCCTCCTCTAAAGTAGAAAATGTCACCTGCCGCAGTAGACGATACTCCCGCGCAATTTCTATTGGCTCAAAGCCTTGTCCTGCTCGGAGAACGCCATGCTCCAAACTCGCCTCTACTAAAGTATTAATATCACTTTCCTGATATTTTGCCAGCACGGTTGCCATCGCCCTGAGAACATCGGGAAGATGATTCTGTATAGCCGTGCGGGATAGATCGTCGGCACTTTGAATCTGTCTATCACTGCGAACAGCTTCAATCCATTTATCTGTAATTGTTTGAGATTTATCGATGAGTAGTTGACTAAAATCCATTATGGCTTAGGCGCTCTTGAGTCTTTAAGCGTAGCACTTCCTAAATTTACCTTATCTTAAGGAGTACACGAGTTGAATAAGCCCAATCTTTTTGAGCACCTACCTAGCCATTGAAAACCCAGCTTCATGCCTCTAATTCATAATCAATTTTAGGGTTAGTTAACTGATTGCTTTCATTCCAAGCCAGTGCTCTTTTCATAAACGCGCAGGAGATCGCATCTGATTTTATCAACTAATTTTGTACTTCCTTTCATGCCTTTCTCAATTTCAAGTTGAGCATCTGGCATGGCATCAAAAAATAAACGCTCTCCCGGAAAAACTATTTTTTCAAAATTAAACTTTTCAATATTAGTAAGGCGTGCAATTTGAATTTGGCTAGTAGAGTTGGTATAGAAGCAAAGAATTTGCTCACAGGATTCAGAAGCCAGAGGGGAAAGTGTTTCAAGCATAGTTGCCACCTTATAACTCCTATAATGTTTAGTTATCTCTACTATTTTTAACATAATGTATTTGGACTTCGCCACACTATCTGCCTAAAGAAAGGTGATAGGTTAAGCATCAATGTATAGATGTATTCAAAATTACAAAACTTGAGAATAAATGACAGTCAACTTTTAAGTACAAATACGGAGGGAATAAATATAAAAAATTATATGCCGTGAGTAAGATAGACGAATCATCAGAGGAGTGTTAGACTCGACAAAGGTTTGAGTAAGTCAGCCTAATCCAGTGTTTCGCAGCCTATAAGTCCGCGTGGAAGCTGGAGCGGAGGAACCAAATTTTGGGGCATATCTGGAACAAGGTGATAGGTGAAAGGCGCAAGGTGGAATAAAAAAGATTATTCATCCTTCCTCTTTGATTATTCATCCAAGTTCTAGAAGGGCATCTCTCAGCCCTAGCCCGTCAGCTAACTTCGTAGGCATTGAGAGGAGACTGGTAAAGTCAGCATTTTTCGGAATGTTCTGAACTTGTCAGTGTCCCCGGCTGGTACTGCTCTGGTTTCGTGTACCAAAAAGAGTGACTCTGAGGAGCTTCATAATGATATTGCAGCTGAATCTGTCTGCGATCGCTGTTGCTGGGCAGGTAGCCTGGAAACGAGCGAAACCTGTGATAGTCCGGGATGTAGTTATACTGCCTGCGCTTGGTTTTTTGGGGTTGATATTACTGTGGTGGATGGTAGCCTTGTGGCGAAGCGATTTGATGCCCACCCCAGCCCAGGCTTTAGTTGCCAATTTGGACTTTATTCTCAACCCGTTCTATGAACGTGGCCCCGGAGATTTGGGGATTGGATGGTTATTACTAGCCAGTTTGCGACGGGTATTAATTGGTTTTGGACTGGGTGCACTGGTTGCAATTCCCATTGGTTTTCTGATTGGGATGTCCAAACCAGCAATGATGGCGCTAAATCCCGTTATTCAAATTCTGAAACCCGTATCGCCGCTAGCTTGGCTACCTATCGCCTTAGCCATCTTCAACTTGGCAGAACCCTCAGCGATTTTTGTTATCTTCATCACCTCTTTGTGGCCTACGATTATCAACACCGCACTGGGCGTTTCTAGCGTTTCCAAAGATTATATAGATGTAGCGCGAGTGCTGGAAATGCCACGCTGGCGACGGATAACGAAGATTATTTGGCCTGCAAGTTTGCCATATATTTTTACTGGTTTGCGGATTAGCTTAGGTATTGCTTGGCTGGTGATTGTTGCTGTAGAAATGCTCACTGGTGGAATTGGAATCGGCTTCTTTGTTTGGGATGAATGGAGTCGCTTAAACCTGAGTTCCGTGTTTCTGGCAGTGCTAGTAATTGGCTTAACTGGGTTACTTTTAGACTACGCAGTTGGTCAACTTCAGGTTTTAGTGACTCACCGCCGTCCTAAAGCTTCTTAGAAACACCTCGCGAATAGAATTCGCAGCTACACAAACAAAACTCGCCTAGGCTTGCGGTTTCAACATACTTAATACATACATAGTCTTGCATTCTGCGGACTTAACTTGCATCGCTGCAAATTATTTTCGCTAAGGCTAAGGTTTGCTTTCTACAGGAATTGTTGTTAAATACTCAATTCCTGTGGTGACTAATAGGTAACTGTTAAACCCAGTGGCGTTTGGTTGAGTTAAAGCATTAAAAAACCAAAACTATGAGTTACACCCCAGATTGGACGCGACGAAAATTTCTTGAAGGCATGGGTGCCACCGCAGCAGGGATGGCATTATCTTCATGTGCAATTAGCGGCGATCGCTCTGCCAAAGGACTCACCGAAGAAGCTAGGGCTATCAAACAAATAGTAAACCCTGGCGATTTAGAAAAATCTGACATTACCGTTGGTTACGTTCCCGTTAATGACTGCGCGCCGTTTGCGATCGCATGGAAAAAAGGATTTTTCCGCAAATACGGCCTTAACGTCAAACTCGTCCGCGAAGCTAGCTGGGCAACCTCACGCGACGGATTAATATTTGGGCGCACCGATGCCGCGCCTGTTGTCTCCGGAGCCGTAACTAATGCCAGAATCGGAGCCGAAGGCGCGCGCCACGCCCCCATGTGTGCGGCTATGGTAATTCACCGTCACGGTAACGCCATGACGATGAACAAAGCTATGTGGGATTTTGGGTTGCGTCCCTGGCATGAGTACCAACAACAGTATGGAGATCGCGCTTTAGAAGAATTTGGCAAACAATTTAGAGCCTTCTTTGACAGCCAACCGCCAGAACAGAGAGTTTGGGCTGTTGTACTCAGTTCATCCATTTACGAATACTTCGTCCGCTATTTATCTGCCGCCGCCGGAGTCGATCCCCTCAAGGAATTTCGCGTCATCATCGTTCCCCCGCCGCAGATGGTTAGTAACGTGCGGATTGGTGCAATGCAAGCCTACATGGTTGCAGAACCTTGGAATACACGAGCCATTTACGAAAAAGCAACTACTGGCGAACAGGGAATCGGCTTTACCTTCGCTCAAGGTAAAGAAGTTTGGCTCGGACACCCAGACCGACTTTTGGGAGTGATGGAAGATTTCATCAACAAGAATCCCAAAACCTATAATTCGCTAGTCAAGGCAATGATTGAAGCCTGCCAGTATTGCAGCAACCCTCAAAACCATCAAGAAGTTGCCACACTACTTACCGAGCGCTCGTTTACGGGTGCAAAACCTAAAAAAGGCCCAGTGGATAAGTTCACTCGCCCTGCGATTATTGGTGAATACAACTACGGCGGCTTTGATGGCAAAGACCGCACTATAAAAGCCACTGACAACACAATTTTCTTCGATATTCCTAATGGCATTCCCAAACAGCCAGGAGAACATTCAACGTTTCTCTGGCGCTCTAGAAGCATTTGGTTGATGACACAAGCAGCTCGTTGGGGACAAATTAAGGAATTTCCTAAAAATGCCGAAGAACTGGCAAGCAAAGGCTGGCGAACCGACCTCTATCGCAATATTGCCGCAGAAATGGGAATTGAGTGTCCCAAAGATGATTACAAAGTAGAATCACCTGATGTATTCATCGACAACAAAGGCTTTGATCCGAGCAATCCAGTGGGCTATCTCAACAGTTTTGAAATTCGGGCGAACCGTCCTACTCGTTTCTTTATGTCTTAATTAATAGCCATTAGGTAATTAGGTAGACAATTAAAACGCAATTACAAATTACCAATCAACTAAGATTCAGGAGGCTTTCATGACTAAATCTACTTCTTACCCAACAGGTGCCAATGAAACCTTACCAGGTACTGGGTTTCTGGAGATTGAAAATATCGTCAAGTCCTACCCAACTGCCGATGGAGGTGAGTTTGTAGTTTTGGACGGTGTAAATCTCACCATAAAGGAAGACGAATATATTTCTGTGATTGGTCACTCTGGCTGCGGCAAATCAACGCTACTCAAGATGGTAGCTGGTTTAGAAAAAGCCACTTCCGGCTCAGTGCGGCTGGAGGGCAAAGAGATTCGTAAACCCGGAGCGGAGAGAATGATGGTATTTCAACATTACTCTCTGTTGCCGTGGTTAACGGTCAAAGAAAACATCCGTTTGGCTGTGGATGAAGTGCTGAAAAAAGCAACCCGTGCTGAAAAAATCAGCATTGTTAATGAACACCTAGCAATGGTAAATTTGAATACCGCTGCCGACAAATATCCCGATGAAATTTCCGGCGGGATGAAACAGCGGGTAGGAATTGCACGAGCCTTAGCAATTCGCCCTAAAATGCTGTTAATGGATGAACCTTTTGGGGCATTAGATGCGCTGACGAGAGGTAAATTGCAGCGACAGGTACTCGATATTTGGGAAAAACAACGGCAAGCGGTAATGATGATTACCCATGATGTGGATGAAGCGTTGTATATGTCAGATCGGATTGTGCTGATGACGAATGGCCCTCACGCCAAGATTGGGGAAATTTTGGAAGTGCCTTTTCCTCATCCACGCGATCGCCAACAAATCCGCGAATCTAAGGAATACTACGAGCTACGCAACCATGCTCTAAATTTCCTAGATCGCTACTTCACCCAAGACGAGTAAATTCCACCCACCTCTTATCCATCATTTGTTTCATTTGCATGAGGTAAAAGCTGTGAATATTAAGCCAATGTTGGTACGCCTTGAAAGCGCAATCGGTCGAAATGATTTAATGGAACAAATGATGTTGCTGCCTGGGCCAGCTTCATCATTTTCTGTTAACACTGAATCTAAAAAATCAGTCAACTTAATCGTTGGCTACAACAGATCCCCCAGCAGTCAAACCGCTCTGGATGTCGCTCTGTGGATTGCTCATCAAACTCGTTTAGTCACTAAGAAGCAAGTCACAGTTCAAGTTGTCTATGTTGTAGATGACAATTCCAGCAATAATCATCCAAATTTCTTCAACTTTAAGCCTGCAAGTAACCCATCAATTGAATACACTCCATTAAAGTTTTCCAAAGCATCCGCATTCAAGTCTGCCACACCTGTCTTTACTCAACCAACACATCAGCCAGTAGCAGCAAGCCCACGGGTGACATCGGTAGATCCTTCCTATTTCAGAGCAATGTTCTATCAGGATCAATTCCAGCAAGCAAACCGAGTCTTATCACAAGCAAGAAGTCTTGCTGAAGAATGGAGCAGTTCTTTCAAGGCTCATCTCCGATTTGGTTGCCTTGCAGCCGAACTAAAGAAAGCTGTTGAATCTGAAGCGGCGGCGGCATTGCTGCTAGGCTGTAATTCTGCCAATCATCCGCTTGTCCAAAAACTAGGTGATGATTTCCCTTGTCCGGTATTGGGTATTCCTACTATGCTAAATTTGCAGGAGGATTTTAACCAAGACCAGTAGCCATAGTTGTTGTGAAAACTCGCTACTACTTTACTACTTATACCGAGTTGCCCTCAAACACATTACTGTTAACTCTCTTAGGTTAGGCGATAGGGAAACCCAACCTGCTATCAATGAATGCAACTTGGGTATCAATGCAATTGAGTAGGGTGGGCAATCACGATCCATTTACACGGATCTTGATTGCCCACCCTCCTTAATCATTCTTTGAATGTGCGACACTACAATTATTATTTACTAACTAATTTTTCCAGTAAGATGCAAGCAGTAATAAAATCTAGCCCTTGAGGTATTGTGTGGAAAACTGGCAAGGCATTATTGCTACCGTAACATTTATAAGTGTCATTGTATTAATAATGACCGAATGGCTGCACCTAACCATTGCTGCCTTTCTGGGAGCATTACTACTGGTGTTTGCCAACGTCATGACTTTGACAGAAGCTATTGACTACATCAGTAAAAGTCATGGAACGCTGGGCTTATTCTTCGGAGTCATGGTACTCGTGCGGGCATTTGAGCCAACCAAGATATTTGACTACTTAGCAACTCAAATGGTGCTGCTAGCTAAAGGGGAAGGCAAACGCCTATTACTAGGTATTGTAGGCATTACTACCCCAATCTGTGCAGTTTTACCCAATGCTACAACAGTAATGTTGTTGGCACCTTTAATTCCCCCAATGGCACAAGAAGTAGGGGTGGATTTTGTTCCCTTACTGATTTTAATGGTATTTGTTGCTAACAGTGCTGGACTATTAACGCTAGTTGGAGATCCAGCAACATTTATTGTGGGTGATGCAGTCAATATCAGCTTTACAGATTACTTAACTCGCCTCAGTTTAGGTGGATTAATTTCTGTTTTGACAGTTTGCATCATGTTACCTTTCTTATTCCCCAAAACTTGGCGCAAAAAGTTAGACGATTTGGAGCATCTGCCACACCCTAAAATTAATCATCCGCGGGTTTTGGCTGTAGGTGCCTTAATCGTAGCTTTCGTGCTGATATTTTTTGTGGTAGGAGAAACGCTACCAATTCCTATGTCACCTGCCACAGTTGCTTTATTAGGAGCAGCTTTGGCAATGCTCCTTTCTCACCATAGCAAGATTGATACAGTCAACAATATATTGCGGGATGTTGACTGGAGTACCTTGCTATTTTTTATGTGTACTTTTGTACTAATTGGGGGTTTAGAAAAAACCGGAGTTATTAACGGATTATCAGGAGTATTAGCAACAATATTAGGACGCAATATTTTCTTGGGTTCCCTACTTTTGCTATTTTTAGTAGGTATATTATCGAGCGTTGTCCCTAATATCCCGCTAGTGGTGGCAATGGTGCCGTTACTCAAACAGTATGTCGTTAACGTTGGCTTTGTAGGATCAGAAGTGCTAGAACCGGGCTTTCAAGGTCAGTTTCCACCAGAAGTTCTACCCTTATTTTATGCCATGATGTTTGGTGCAACTTTAGGAGGAAATGGCACTTTAGTTGGAGCATCTTCCAACATTGTAGCGGCGGGAATCTCTGAGTTACACGGGCGGCGAATTTCGTTTAAAACTTTTCTGCGTTACGGCATCCCAGTAATGACAGTACAACTTATTGCCGCTGCTTTGTATGTGATAGTGCGATTTTTACTGTAGAGGGTGCAAATTTAGTATATTAGCCAGTAAAAATAAAAAGGCAAAAATAAAGAATCATTTTTGCCTTTTTATTTTTACCTTTTTAGTGGGTGTATGAAACCAGGTGCAGCACGTCGCGGAGTACGCTGTAGCCAGCCAGATCCCAAAGTAAGTAGGCAAGAAAACCGATCATAGCTAAGCGTCCATTCCACAGTTCGGCTTGGGGATTCCAGCCAAAGAGGAAAGCATTACGATCTTTACCATTGAATTCGGTAGCAACAGGTGGAGTTGTAGTTGTAGGGCGAGATTGCATTGTTTTTGACTCCTGAATAAAGTGTGTAGTGAAGGATTTAATTGTTATTTAATGATTGGCAGTACATCACGAAGGAAGCTAACGCCAGCAATATCCCACACTAGGTAGGCAATAAAACCGATGGCAGCTAAGCGTCCGTTCCACAGTTCTGCTTGGGGATTCCAACCAAAAATAAAAGCGTTACGGTCAACGTTGTTGTAAGCTTTAGCAACAGGAGGTAAATCAAGGGTGTTTTTTTCCATTGTTTTTGCTCCTAAAGGTGGATCAAAATGCAAACTTGAGAAATTTAGTATCCAACCAGGTTCAGCACGTCGCGAAGTACGCTATAACCAGCTAAATCCCACAGTAGGTAAGCAAGAAAACCGATCATTGCTAAGCGTCCGTTCCACAGTTCGGCTTGGGGATTCCAGCCAAAGATAAAGGCGTTACGGTCAATACCATTAAATGCTTTGGAAGTTGTAGGTAAATCAGTAGGGCGAGTTTCCATTGTTTACAGTCCTTAATAAATCTTTGTACTTTTATACTAAGCATCCTCACTGGATAGGCTCTCTGCCTGTAGTAGCAACCTGCACACCCTTCTAAGGGAGGATTTTGAGGTAATTTGGGAAAGGTAAGCCTATCGAAAGAGGGCAAGAAAGAGTCAGGGCGACAAAATTGTTTTCTCGGCTAAGATAGGACGCTTTTGAGGTATTTTGGGAAAGGTAAGCCTATCGAAAGAGGGCAAGAAAGAGTCAGGGCGACAAAATTGTTTTCTCGGCTAAGATAGGACGCTTTTGTTGCTAACGGCGGCTGCGAATATCGTTTGTGTAGAGATTTGATGGACTACCAACCAATTCCTCCAACCAAGCAAAAAAGAGGGCTAATATGTAGCATTACTAATAAAAATAGGTATAAATTGAATCAGGTGTTAATACCTATAAAATTTAGCTTATCGACAATAATTTCCCAGTTGTAAAAACTTGAATTAGCTATAAATTACTTCTGGGTGTTTTAAGCAAACAAATTAAATAGAGAAAGCTAGACTTTCGTTAGATATTATTGTTTTACTACTTAAATTGAACTGTCAGTCGCGATCGCATCCTCTCCCTCTAGCTGCTCTTTTGAGCAGCTATCCTCCTGTAGCCTATGCCCCTCATCCTACCAAAGGCATATATTTCAGACCTCAGGAGGATGCTGTAACCTGCCGTAGTCGGCGATTCTGACGTACATAGGCGATTTTTGCCACAAATGCCACAAATACAGAGTTCCTGCTTAAGTAGGTGAGTACAAAGAAGCCAAAAACACAAAAAACCCGTTTTTTTGAAAAAAGCGGGTTATGTCGTGGTCATTATACTCTTAGATTGACCAGCATAACTTGACCAAGACTCAAGAATGAGTGAAAAAGTGGCAGAAAAAAAGTAGGTTAAGGGTGCCAAAAACGCAGATTTTCATGGCTGATAGTCGAGGCAGTTCATAATGACTACTTACTTAATTTATAATTTGCGCTGGCTTTAAGGTTCTGGGAAGGAAAAACCATGTTTGAAACTACGTCAGGAATAATGGAACTGGACAAAGCGCTATTTTGGATAGGGCAAGTTACGCCAGTCGATCCAGCAGTGAACACGCCAGAACGAGCGGCACTTGTATTTTCAGGGCCAGAGTTTTTTGTGGCGCTGATTGCTGGGGTGGTGCTAGCGTTTGCATTGCAATTACTGTTAACAAACCTCTCCGTCGCCGCCGGGATTTCTTACTTAGGTCATCAATCAGATTCAAGTTCTAATGATAATGAATCTGGCAGCTTGGGCGGGACAATTCGCAAGATAGGGACAGCAGTCGGAATTTGGACGCTGGTGACAGTCACTATTGCGTTAGCGATCGCGTGTTTCCTGGCTGTGAAACTCACCCTGGTTAGCAGTAGCGGTTTAGGTGCCATTATTGGTTTGGTAATTTGGGCAACCTACTTCTGCCTGCTATTTTGGGTAAGTTCAACGACAGTGGGATCGTTAGTTGGTTCAGTCGTTAATACTGCAACCAGTGGCTTCCAAGCAATTGTCGGCACAGCAACCGCCGCCATAGGTGCACAAGCTGTTAACAATCAAGTTGTATCAACCGCAGAGGCGGCAGCAGCAGCAGTGCGGCGAGAACTGGGATCGGGGATAGATCCTTCCAGCATCCGCGAAACGCTGGAGGATTATTTAGGCGCTTTGCGTCCCCCAGAACTCGATATGCAAAAGATTCGAGGTGAATTTGAAAGATTGCTGAGTGACCCGCAACTAAAAGCGATCGCTAACACCGACAATCTCCGCAACATCGACCGCCAAACCTTTATAAATTTGGTAAGCGATCGCACAGACCTTTCAAAACGCGACATGAACCGCATCGTCGATCAACTCGAAGGCGTGTGGCGGCAAGCTGTGGGATCGCGAGAGCAACAACCAGATCGGATGGGCGAACTGCTCAACTATCTGAAGTCTGCACAACCTGGTCAAGTGAAGTCAGATGATATCAACGCCAAACTCGACCAGCTGATTGCAGAGATGCGGGACTCTAAGAAATCCGATCAAAAATCAGCTGACGAAGCAGCTCCTGGCCCAATTCAGCTAACCATTCAGCAGGGTTTAACTAGCCTCATGGGATTGGCAATGGGACGCACGGATCTCTCAGATTTAGATGTGCAAACCATCTTAAGTTCGCTCTCGAAAGCTAAAAACAAAGTAACCGAGCAAACTGACAAACTAGCGACACAAGCAGGAGTTAAACCAGAACTCCCCTACAGCACCATTCGAGCCGATGTAGAAAACTACCTGCTCAACACCTACTCCTGGCAGATCACCCGACCAGGACTCAACCGGGAATTCAAAGAAGTCATCTACGATCCCCAAGCCGATCCGGGGACAATTCGCCGCGAATTAGAGCAACTAGACAGGGGATATTTTGCCAGCCTGCTGCAACAGCGGGGCGTATTTACCCAAGACAAAATCAACGACATTGCCGATCAATTAGAAGGCATCCGCCAAGAAGTTTTGGTGACAGTGCGCGCAGCTGAGGAAGAAGAAAAGACGCAGGATCTGCGTCGCCGAGTGGAAGAATATATCCAAACGGCTCCCACAACTGAACTCACTGCACCAGGCATCAACGACAATTTCAAAGGGGTGCTAGAAGATCCAGATGCCGACCACGAGACACTTGAGCGTCGCCTTGCTTTGTACGATCGCTATGCCTTAATGCAATTGCTCCGGGGACGTACAGACATCACCGAGGCACAAGCCGATGAAATCAGTACCAATCTGGAACAATCACGCGATCGCGTCCTAATTGAATCCCAAGCCCTCCAAGACCGGGTAAAATCCGAGACCGAGGCGCTGTGGGTGAATTTAGAATCCTATCTGCGGAACACAGGTAAAGACGAACTGAATCCCGAAGGCATCCAGCGGGATCTAAAAACTCTCCTTTCCGACCCGCAAGCCGGACTATCGGCGCTACAGACAAGGGGTTCTCGCTTTGACCGCGATACCTTAGTCCAGCTACTGAGTCAGCGGCAAGACTTGAGCGAAGATCAGGTAAATCAAATTATCGATCAGGTGCAAAATTCTTGGAGCAACGTTGTCCACGCACCACAAATGGTCATGGATAAAGCCAAACAGCAGGTAGACAAAACCAGCACTGCTCTAACAGATTACCTGCGAAACACAGGCAAGGATGAACTGAATCCCGAAGGCATCCAGCGGGATTTGACCAGACTGCTCTCTGACCCCAAACAAGGTGCGACAGCACTGCGGCAACGGTTATCTCAAGTAGACCGCGATACCCTGGTGAAGCTACTGAGTCAGCGGCAAGACCTGAGTGAGGAGCAAGTAAACCAGGTAATCGATCAGGTGCAGGGTACGATCAAAAACATCGTCAAAGCGCCCCGTCGGTTCGCCACCCGGACGCAGGCACAAATTCAAGATTTCCAAAGCACCCTGGAAGACTACCTGCGGAATACTGGCAAAGACGAACTCAACCCAGAAGCAATTAAGCGCGATTTGCAGTTGTTGCTGCACGATCCGCGCACCGGAGTTGAGAGTATAACAGATCGCTTGTCGCACATCGACCGCGATACGATGATCTCCCTAGTGTCGCAACGGCAAGATATCTCTGAGGAAGAAGCTACCCGAATTGTGGATCAAGTCCTCTCGGTACGCGACCAATTTGTTGAGCAAATTCGCAGCATTCAGCGGCGAATTCAAGACACGGTTGACGGCATTTTTGCCCAGATTCGCAACTACCTCAACTCGTTGGATCGCCCGGAACTCAACTATGACAGCATCAAGAAAGATGTTCGCCAGTTGTTTGACGATCCGCAAGCTGGGTTTGATTCGCTTAAAGATCGCCTCTCCCATTTCGATCGCAATACTCTGGTTGCGATTATGTCTTCCCGCGAGGATATCTCCGAGGCAGATGCTAACCGACTTGTCGATCAAATTGAAGGCGCACGCAACAACGTACTGCAACGAGTGGATCGCCTCCAACAGCAAGCCCAACGTCGCTTAGACGAAGTTAAGTATCAAGCGCAGCGACAAGCGGAAGAAACCCGCAAAGCTGCCGCCTCTGCTGCTTGGTGGCTGTTTGGGACTGCGGCAGTTTCAGGTATTGTCAGCGCGATCGCTGGCGCTTTAGCAGTCGCCGGAACCCGTTAAAAGTAGAGACCTTCTATACTTCCCAGGCTCCCGTCTGGGAATGAGATGAATCAAATTTATTTCAGCCTCTCTTAGAGAGGCTTTTTTTTGTATTAATTACACCTTTAGGCAGATTTAGTATTATGCCAAAAGCGAAGTAAGTATATGCACAAATAGCCATGAGCTTGACAGCATCTTCTGTTTGGGCGATCGCTATCTTTATCCTCACCCTTACCCTCGTCATCTGGCAGCCGCGAGGTTTGGGAATCGGCTTTAGCGCCGGGGGAGGAGCATTGCTGGCACTTGCCACAGGTGTTGTCAGCTTGCAGAACGTCCCCCAAGTCTGGCAAATTGTCTGGAACGCCACCTTCACTTTGGTGGCACTGATTATAATTTCCCTAATTCTGGATGAAGCTGGATTTTTCCTTTGGCTGGCACTTCATATCGCCCGGTGGGGCAGGGGTAGAGGCAATTTACTTTTTGCCCTGATTGTGCTGTTAGGAGCAGCTGTTACAGCAGTATTTACCAACGATGGCACGGCCTTAATTTGGACACCAACTGTGATGGAAATGCTGCTAGCACTGGGGTTTGGCAGTCAAGCTATCCTTGCCTTTGTCATGGCTTGCGGCTTCATTGCCGACGCCACCAGTCTGCCCCTATCCGTCAGTAACCTGGTTAATATCATTTCCGCCGACTATTTCCAGATTTCCTTTTTGCGCTACGCCTTGGTTATGGTGCCAGTGAATGTTGTCGCAGTTGTCAGCAGTTTAAGCGTCCTCTGGTTCTACTTCCAGCGAAACATCCCCAGTAGTTATAGTGCCACTCTGCCAAACCCGTCTACTGCCATACGCGATCGCCTAGTGTTTCGTTGGAGTTTCCCCATTTTAGGCTTGCTACTAAGCGGATACTTCCTAGCCGAACCCTTAAACATACCCGTTTCCTTAGTCGCTGGGTTGGGCGCATTTGTCATGCTAGCTTTAGGGGGGCGATGGTTCCAACCCTCAGTCCGCCCAGTCATTAACCTCCGCCAAGTTTTGCGAGTTGCCCCTTGGCAAGTAGTTCTCTTCAGCTTGGGAATGTATCTAGTCGTCTTCGGGCTGCGGAATGCTGGCTTAACGACTTTCCTCAGCTTGAGTTTAGAAAATCTATCTCAGTGGGGAATCACCCTTACCACAATAGGTACAGGCTTTTTGGCAACACTGCTGTCGTGCGTAATGAACAATTTGCCCAGTGTGTTAATTAATTCCTTGGCAATTAAAGATATCAGTAGTTCTCCCCCAGAGATCCGCGAGGCAATGATATATGCAAATGTCATAGGCTGCGACTTGGGGGCAAAGATAACGCCCATCGGCAGTCTGTCTACTCTGCTATGGCTGCACATTCTAGCTCGTAAAGGACTCTTCATCAGCTGGGGTGAGTATATCCCCGTTGCCTTGATCCTGACATTGCCAGTGCTATTTGTAACACTCTTAACTTTGGCAATCTGGCTACCCTGGCTACTTGCCTAATTATCCCAGAGATAGAGGCTTAGTTCATGAACGCTTCGTAAAGTTTAAGCAAGTTTAAGTAAATTTACTTTGTTGATCTTCATCACAAAATCCGGAACGTCAGATCGCAAGACTGTATTGATCAGTGTCAACACGCAGTTTTTGAAAAAGCTGAATACTAGCATAGCGATTCAGTAAATTTAGAGAGGTGCTTATGGTACTGATGCCTAAAAGTTTTCCAGAAAACACTTCTAACTGGCGCATCTACTCAGAAGAAGCGCGTGGCTGCCAAAAGCAAGCAACGCCGTTGTCATGGACTAATAAAGCATCAGAAACCCTACTAGCCTGCCAACCAACTCAAGAGTTTGAACAACGCCCACTAGAAGCGTCCCTCCAAGCATCGCCTCTAAATTTGGATTCTACATTGGAGGAATTAACTCTCCACGACGCTTGCATCGATTTGGAATGTACCACCGAGGAAGTAAGTAAGCTTTTTGAAGCTAACCCGTTGCTTCCAGGGATCATTATTGCCGACGGGGGGAATTTCGTAGGGATGATTTCGCGGCGGCAGTTTTTTGAGTGCATGAGCCGTCCCTACAGTTTAGAATTATTTTCCAAACGTCCTGTACTGGCGCTATACAGCTTTGCCCAGAGCAAAACATTAGTATGCGATCGCAACGCCTCAATTGTAGAAACAGTGCAGCATTCATTAGAGCGATCGCCTGAATCAATGTGCGAACCGATTGTAGTGCAACTATCAGGAGCCTACAAACTCTTAGACGTGCATCAGTTACTATACGCCCACTCGCAAATTCATCAGTTAGCAACAGAAGCTCTGCGGTTATCAGAAGCGCAATCTAGACAACAAGCAACCAAACTAGAACAAACCCTGTACGAACTCCAGCGCACCCAAACCCAACTAATTCAAACAGAAAAGATGTCCAGCCTGGGGCAAATTGTTGCAGGTGTCGCCCACGAAGTTAATAACTCCGTCAACTACATACACGGTAATTTAGCTCATGCCAGCGATTACGCCTACGATTTGCTGCACCTAGTGTATCTCTATGCCAAGCATTATCCCGAACCTGTGCCAGAAATTCAAGAAGAAATGGAGGCAATTGACCTTGATTTTCTGATATTGGACTTGCCGAAACTCTTATCATCAATGCAACTGGGATCAGAACGCATTTGTGATATTGTTCTTAGCTTGCGAAACTTCTCTCGACTCGACGAAGCCGAAGGTAAGCCAGTCGATATTCACGAAGGCATTGACAGCACACTACTATTTTTGCAAAACCGGCTCAAAGGACAAGGACAACGCCCCGACATTTCTGTGCATAAAGAGTATGGCGACCTTCCGTTAGTAGCTTGCAATGCTGGAGAACTCAATCAAGCATTTATGAATATCCTCTGCAATGCCATTGAAGCTGTGGAAATGAGGACTGAGGACTGGGCGCTAGGGAGTGGGGACAAGGGACAAGGGACAGGGGACAAGGAATTGGGTAAGAGTCCTTCCAATTCCCAATCCCCAATCCCTAATCCCCAATCCCTAATCCTCAATCCCCAATCCCCAATCCCACAGATTCAGATTCGCACCGAAGTAGGAGACAACAATCAAGTATTAATTCGCATTACAGACAACGGCGTTGGGATGACATCAGAAGTGCAGCAACGTCTATTTGACCCCTTCTTTACAACGAAACCTGTAGGCAAAGGTAGTGGTTTAGGGTTATCAATTAGTTATCAGATTGTAGTGGAAAAGCACTGCGGTAAATTGACCTGTGTTTCCGAACCAGGGATTGGTACAGAGTTTTTAATTGAGATTCCCATTCAGCAGTCCAATTGTGAATCTACTCTGTCTCGGTGCGCGTGAAATTTGAGTATTAGTATTAGTATAAAACGAGGGATACCACCTGCCGCCTTAAAAAGGAACTAGCCCACCCAAGAATATAAAGAGTTATATCAAAATTTGGTTAGAAGCTCATCAACTACTATTTTGACTAAAAAATTGCTTCAGCAGCGTTACGATGCTAATCAGTTGCTCAAAAGCGGTTGTGATATATCTCCCTTTAGGCGATCGCATATTGAAGACATATTATTTACCCATCCCTGAGATTGAGAGCGATCACGTCCTAGCCTCCCGTTGCACGGACGAGAGTTTGTTCGCCCTTTTACTAGCACCCCGCGCAGGCTGCGCCAATCGTGGCGGAAAACCCTTGCCAAAGCTTGTTCTCTGATGTTAGATCAAATGCGATCGCGATTTTCCTTTGAGATGAAAATCCTCATCCTCTCCAACCGGGCAGCAGGGATTTTTCAGCAAAATCCGAATAGTTTATATAATTTTCGTTAATAATTGTCAAGGCATCCATAAAAAACTATATTATGTGTAAACTCCACATAAAGATGTCAATTTAGTAAAGACCTAAGTCTCAGTAGAAATCAGGGGAAGCATGGAGGAGTGCATTTAAGGAAAATAGGTAGGTGAAAAATGACAATGCAGGCGGCAAAACCCCGAATCAGCGATAGCAGAGGATTAGAATTCAAGAAAAATCGTTTTTTTACGCTCTCTCTGGATATGTTTTTCGTAGCCGGTTTCGACGGCTACTTTAAGCAACTTAACCCGATGTGCGAAAAAACACTGGGATTCACAACCGATCAGCTTTCGGCTAAACAGTGGATCGAATTTATCCATCCCAAAGACCGTCAAGCTACCATCGCTCAGTTGCAGGAAATTTCCAGTAGCACAGAAACTATTTCCTTTGAGAATCGCTTTCGCTGCAAGGATGGCTCCTACAAGTGGCTTTTGTGGAACGCCGCCGTCTGCCATGAAGAACAACTGATTTACGCCACCGCCCGTGATATTACTGAGCGCAAACAATCAGACGAGGCGCTGCGGGAAAGTGAGGAGCGCTTCCGCTTGTTAGTCAAGAATGTCAAAGACTATGCCATTTATATGCTGGATACCAGCGGCAAGATTATCAGCTGGAACAAAGGTGCAGAAGGCATTAACGGCTATCAAGCCAGTGAAATCATCGGTCAGCATTTCTCCAGCTTTTTCCCCAGCGAAGATATCCAAAAAGGCAAGCCAGAGCAAGTCCTGAAGAAAGCGGCAATAGAAGGCCGGGTTGAATGCGAAACATTGCGCTTACGCAAAGACGGTTCGCAGTTTTGGGCAAATGTCGTAGTAACAGCCTTGCGAGGCGAAGACGGATGGCTGCGCGGCTTTGCCACTGTGACGCGCGATATCACTGAGCGCAAACTTGCACAAGTTGCACTGGAAAAAGCTAACGACGATTTAGAAAGACGAGTCGAAGAACGCACCACTGAGCTAAAAGCAGCCAACGAGCTTCTTTTAAAAGAAGTTGTCGAGCGCAAAGCCGCTGAGGAAGCCAGAGGGCAATCAGAAGCACAATTGAGAGAAAAAGCGGCCAAGCTAAAACAAGCCTTGAGCGAATTAAAACAAACTCAGGCCCAGCTGATTCACAGTGCAAAAATGTCCAGTTTAGGGCAGTTGGTGGCAGGTGTCGCCCACGAAATAAACAACCCCGTCAGCTTCATCCACGGAAACCTGGAATACGCCAGTCACTATATTGAAAGCTTGATGGAGTTGTTGCAGCTGTATGGAAAGCATTATCCCAAACCAGCTGCGGAAATCGAAGATTTCCTCGAAGAATTCGACCTAGATTTTGTGATGGCAGATATGCCCAAACTGCTGTCGTCAATGAAGTTGGGGGCGGATCGCATCCGTCAAATTGTCTTATCATTGCGCTCCTTCTCGCGCCACGACCAAGCAGAGAAGAAGTCTGTCAATATTCACGAAGGCATTGACAGCACTTTGAAATTGATGCAAGACCGCTTAAAGGCTACTCCAGGGCAGAAAGCGATCGCAATCATTAAAGAGTATGGCGACCTGCCACCCATAGACTGTTATGCTGGTCAGCTCAATCAGGTATTGATGAATATCCTTAGTAATGCCATTGATGCTTTGGAACTGGGGAATCGGGAATCGGGAATCGGGAATGGACAAGATTCTTCCCATCCCACCCCAGAGATTCGGATTTGCACCGAGGTTGTAGATTCAGATCATGTCCTCATCCGGATTATTGACAACGGTTGCGGGATGACCGAGGAAGTACGTCGAAAGCTATTTGACCCTTTCTTCACCACAAAATCAGTGGGCGCAGGTACAGGACTCGGCTTATCTATTAGCTACCAAATTGTTGTAGAAAAGCACGGCGGTCAATTAACCTGTGTTTCCGAACCTGGGAAGGGTGCAGAATTTTTGATTAAAATTCCCATTCACCAATACCGCTCTCAACCAATTCTGTCTCGGTGCGCGTGAAAAGAAATCAAAAGTCCTCATTCCCAGTCCGAGGCTGGGAACGAGAGAATTTTATTGACAAACCCACTTCCAAAGTGGGTGTGTTTTCCCCTGTCGGCGAATTTGACAGACCTGTTGCTCTAAGCGTTGTTGTTCCCGATGAGGCATTCCCAACAAAATGTTACGACTTTGCCAGACTAAAACGGATACGGTCATGCCAACACAGAAGGCGAGTCCCAGTGTCGGCAGCGGATTATAAAAAAGACCATATCGCAATGCCGCCCAAGTAAAGTGTTCCCATATCAGAGAAATTGGGTAACGCAAGCCCCACAAGCTTAAGGGGCCAACAGTAATCCAGAGTAACCCGGCAACTAACCATCTGCCGTAGACAGTAAGCTGGTGTAACCTTTGCACTTGTTGCCCAAAGCTAGGGTCATCCGAGGGATGAAGGATGAAGGATGAGGAATGAATTGGTTGCTCATCTGGCTTGTGGTCTGATTGATCGCCGCTTGGCTGATTCATTCTTTTGCCTCACCCAATTCAGATTTCATCGGAAGTTCTTGGTTCAGTGGCGGGAATGCCCTTGGATTGACCTGTGCGCTCTCGCCACCATGCCAATAGGGTACTGGCAACGAAGATACTGGAATAAGCACCAGCAACGAATCCAATAATCAAGGCTAAGGCAAAGTTTTTCAGGGTATCGCCGCCAAAGAAGAAGAGAGCAAACAAGGTCAGCAGCGTAGTTAAGGTGGTGTTGATTGACCTCGTTAGGGTTTGATTAACTGCATCATCGACAATCTGATTAATATGCAGCTCTGGATTGAGTTTGACAACTTCCCGAATTCGGTCATAAATCACTACGGTATCGTTGACGGAGAAACCGATGATGGTTAACAGCGCCACGACAAATAAGCTATCAACTTCAGTACCTAGAACCAAACCTAAAATGGCGAAGCTACCCACGGTAATCAAAACATCGTGAAAAAGGGCTGCAAAGGCGAAGAAGGCATAGTCTAGCTGGAACCGAAACGTTAGGTATATAGTGATGCCAGCGAAGGATAGGATGAGTGCCAGGAGTCCAGAGGCAAAAAGTTGTCGTCCGAGGGTAGGGCCAACAGTGTCTATCTGAGTTTTTTGGGGGTCGAAGGCTCGGAGTTCGCTTAAGGCATTTTGCAGCTTGGTGCGTTGTTCAACATCCAGTGCTTTGCTGCGAATTGATAAACCATACTGGGTTTCACCGCCAACGTTTTTGGTTAAAACTTGGATGCTGCTGTCTGCCAAACCTTGAGCGGCTAAAACTTCCCGAACTGCGGGAATGTCGATGGGTTGGTTGCAGTTGTCCGGCTTAGAACAGTCGAGTTCAAATTGTAACCGCGTGCCGCCGACAAAATCCAGACTGGGACGTAAGGGCGCACCTATCTGCGTCCAGTTGATTGCCATCGCAATGATGCCCGCGAGCATGAAGACGGCGGAAATTGTCCACCAGAGCGATCGCCTTTTGATTACACTTATTTTCATTGTCCTGCCCCTGCCTGAGATTTTCCAAATGCTTGCAACTTCGGAGCATACAGTTCCGGTTTGCGTAATTGTGGAAATCCTATCGCTGTCATTAGCAGGGTACGACTACAGGTAATCGCTGTAAACATACTCACCAAAACTCCAATAGCCAGAGTGAAGGCAAAACCCTTCACCAAACCTGAACCCAGCCAAAACAAGGCTCCACACGCAATCAAGGTGGTCACGTTACTGTCTAAAATGCTGGAAAACGCGCGGTAAAAACCAGACTCTACAGAGCGATATAAACTCTTTCCGGCTCTTAATTCTTCCCGCGTCCGCTCAAAAATCAGGACGTTGGCATCAACTGCCATCCCGATACTGAGAATAAACCCAGCAATTCCCGGTAGGGTTAAAGTGACACCTAATAAAACAAAGGTAGCTAATGTCAACAGCGAGTAGATAACCAAAGCGACATCAGCAATTACGCCTGGTAGCCGATAATAGACACCGATAAAAATCAGTACCAAAGTCAGACCCCCAACACCAGCGTAGATACTGCTTTGGATACTATCTCGTCCCAGCGTTGCTCCTACTGTGCGGTTTTCGATTATTTCTACTGGGAAGGGTAGGGAACCGCCTCGCAACTGAAGGGCTAATTCGTTAGCGGTTTCTAAGGTAAAGTCGCCGGAAATTTCGGCATTTCCGCCTGTAATTCCAGTTTGGGCATATTTTGGATCAACACCGGGAGCGCTAATCAGCTTATTATCCAGAAAGATGCCCAGCCTGCCGCCATTTTTGGCTACATCTTTGGTTAATTGTGCAAATTTTTCGGCTCCGTCAGGATCAAACCTGATACCTACAGCCCAAATGTCACCATTTGGTGTGGGTTGAGGAAGGGCATTTTTCAGGTTTTTGCCTGACAGCCCGGTGGGTTCAAATGCTTCTCGTTCGAGTTCAGCGATTTGTTGTTGCTTTTGTGCGATCGCTTCTTTATTTTGGGCGATCGCTGTCGCATCTCCTTTCGCCTGCAACTGCTGTTGTTTTAGCAGTAATTCCTGCAACTCGGTTTCTCTGACACCCAATTGCGTTCCTACTACCAGGTTCTGGCGGCGAAAATCCAGCACCGCTGTACCACCTAGTACCCGTTCCGCCTGTTGCGGGTCGCTCACCCCCGGCAACTGTACCAAAATTTGGTCTTGTCCGACAGTTTGCACCACGGGTTCCGACACCCCAAGACCGTTAATTCTACCTTCTACTATCTTCAAAACCGCGTCTAAATCTTCGCGCTTGATTTCCTTGACCTCTTTTGTGGGTTTCACCTGAATTGTCAATTGTGACCCACCCTGGAGGTCTAATCCCAGCCGAATAGGTATTCTGGTAAGCACGGTGATGGAAGCAATCACCAAAACCAGGATTAGGGCTAATAAGGAACGCTGTCTCTGCATACCACAACTTGCTCAAACAAATGCTATGATAATCCCTTTTGGGCGAATCCAGCAGTTTTGATGGTTAGTCTAGTAGGACAGGCGAGATACCTGTCCTAGACAAATTAAACTTGTAGGGCCATCATCTTCTGCACAGCTTCGACAATTTGCTCTGGTTGCACAATTGTCAGCCGTTCCAGATTTCCGTTGTAAGGTGTCGGGATATCCTGCGAAGAAAGTCGCAGCACTGGTGCATCTAGCTCATCGAATAAGCGATCGCTAATTGATGCTGTCAATTCCGCAGCAATTCCACCAGTTTTCATACATTCTTCCACGATGATTACCCGGTGGGTTTTCCGCACGGAAGCACCAATGGTATCAAAGTCTAAAGGCTTGAGGGAAATCAGGTCAATCACCTCTGGATCGAAACCTTCCTTTTCCAAGCTTTTCACAGCTTGCATGACGTGGTGACGCATCCGCGAATAGGTAAGAATTGTCACATCTTTACCTTGTCGCACCACTTCTGCCTTATCCAAAGGCAACACATAGTCTTCCTCTGGCAAATCTTCTTTCAAGTTGTACAGGAGGACGTGTTCAAAGAATAAAACTGGGTTATCGTCGCGGATAGCGGCTTTTAGTAGCCCTTTGGCGTTGTAAGGTGTGGAACAAGCGACAATTTTTAGACCAGGTACTGCCTGAAAATAAGCTTCTAATCGCTGAGAGTGTTCTGCACCCAGCTGACGACCGACACCGCCGGGGCCGCGAATCACCATCGGGATTTTGAAGTTACCGCCGGAGGTATAGCGTAGCATTCCGGCGTTATTGGAGATTTGGTTGAAGGCCAAGAGCAAAAAGCCCATGTTCATGCCTTCAATAATCGGTCTTAGTCCGGTCATAGCGGCACCAACTGCCATCCCTGTGAAGCTGTTTTCCGCAATGGGGGTGTCTAGTACGCGCAAGTCGCCATATTTTTTGTATAAGTCTTTGGTAACTTTGTAAGAGCCGCCGTAGTGACCAACGTCTTCACCGAGAACGAATACAGCTGAATCGCGTGCCATTTCTTCGTCTATGGCTTCGCGGAGGGCGTTGAAGAATAAAGTTTCTGCCATTTCTAGGGTAAGGAGGAGTGAGATTTAGGTTCAGACTAGGATTTTACCGTTTTGGGGCAGTGAATTTTGCAAGCGATCGCACATCACAAGCATTTGCAATCAGGATGCACCAAGCGACCCAGTATCTAAGACATAAAACCCGTTTTCGAGAGAAAACGGGTTTTATATTTCTGTTTTATGTGTCTACTTAACTATAGCCACGAAAGATTTAGCGATCGCAACAGCCTAAAGACTACAGTAAGCGAAAAATAAAGGCATAGCGGTAAGCTTGGTCAGTATTGCTCAAACTATGGGTAATTGCCAAAATTGTTAGCCCCCAGTGGAGAAGAAACCCTAAAGGCACCAGGATAGGGCCCAGTAAACCAAGGGTTAGAAAAACTAACACTCCAATAATCGCCCCATACAACCATACATTGAAGTGGAAGTTGATGGCTTCCTTCGCATTTTCTTTCACAACTGGGTCTTCGGATACGAACCAAATCGCAATCGGTAGCCCGATAGACACAAGTGCAGTGCTAAAAAATATTGAGCCATGAGCTAGTGCCGATAGCAACTTCCGCTTGTCTGTGTCGTACATCCTTCCCCCTAATGCAGATAATTCTTTTCTGTTGACTTGAATGTAACACGCGATCGCCGGGGGTGAGCCGCACTCTTAAAGCGGCTTCCCGTACCTGAAAAAGGCTCTCCTGCGAAAGTAAATAAGCACAAATAAATTTTGCTTATTTTTTCGCTAATTACCGATTAGCAATTACCAATTCCCACTTTTTGCTGAATCGGAATCTGGATGGCGAATTCCGTCCCTTGAGTTGGTGCGGAAACACACTGCAAGATACCGCCATGCTTTTTCACAATTTGATAGCTGATTGACAACCCCAAACCAGTTCCCTTGCCAACGGGTTTAGTGGTAAAAAATGGGTCAAACAGCCTACGGCGCACCTCTTGGGTCATGCCACAACCATTATCAGCAATCCGAACCACTACCCAATCGTTTCCCTGAAATTCGGTGCTAATCCGAATCTCTGGGATTGGGGATTGGGGATTGGAAGGACTCTTACTTAGCCCCAAATCCCCAGCCCCTTGTGCTTTGTCCCCAGTCCCCAGCCCCCAGTCCCCAGCCTTCATATCCAGCGCATCAATGGCATTAGTGAGGATATTCAAAAATACCTGATTCAGCTGCCCTGCATAACACTTGACTGGCGGTAGCTTCCCATACTCTTTAATTATTTTAATTTCGGCGTGTCTTGCTCCTTTTTCCCAAGCTCGCGCCTGAGAATGCAGGCGGTTTTGCAAAATCAGCAGTGTGTTGTCAATACGTTCGTGGATATTGACAGCCTTTACCTCCGCCTCATCTAGCCGCGAGAAGTTCCGCAAAGATAAGACAATCTCGCGGATGCGGGTTGCTCCATTCTTCATTGATGACAGAATTTTGGGAAAATCTTGTGGGAGAAAATCCAAATCGAGTTCCTCACTCAAAATCTGAATTTCAGCAGATGGTTGAGGATAATGTTGCTGGTAAAGGCGTACCAAAGAAACCAATTCTTGGGCATACTCGCTGACGTGAGTAAGATTGCCGTAGATAAAGCTGATTGGGTTGTTAATTTCATGAGCCACACCCGCCACCAACTGTCCCAAACTGGACATTTTTTCGCTTTGAATCAGTTGTTCTTGTGTGCGTTGGAGTTCTTGGAGGGTATGTTCCAACTGTTGGTTTTTTATCTCTCAACTCTGCTTCTGATTGTCGTAGAGCGTTTTCTGCTCGTTTGCGATCGCTAATATCAGCTACGATGGCACCAATAGCCATCGGTTTGCCATCCTCTCCGGGTATGGCAAATTGAGAAGCCACCCAATGACACATCACCCCTAGTTGATCCGCTTTTTCACTACACCCTTCAACGTTGAGAACCGATTCCCCGGTTGTCAGTATCCGGCGATAAATCGGCTCAATTACTGATACAACATGGGGAATAACTTCACCAATTGGTCTTCCGATAAATCTTTCCACATCCAAGCCACAGATTGTTTCTGCCAACGCTTCGTTGACTTGCAAATACCGCAGTTGGTCATCTAAAATACATAGTCCTACAGGTGCCGCTGTGATAAAGGAATTTAACAATTGCTCGCGCATTGCTAATTCTTTTTCTAGTATCTTGCGCTCGGTAATATCTCGCGCCACAATGATAACCGAGTCTTCCTGAATTGGTGAAATGCTATTTGCAAACCAATATTCATTGTCTCCAATTATCATGCTGTATTCTGTATTCACCATCTGCCTTTGTTCCAAGGCGCGGCGGATATTGGCCAAAAAGGCATCAGCTTCTGCTTTAGGAAAAACGTCGTGCAGGGTTTTGCCTAGTAACTCTATCGGTGGTTTGTAAGATAGGGAAGGATTTGTTGGAGAAATTTTTAGATAGCTACCTTTAGCGTCCATAACTATAATTACATCAGACATTGCTGCAAACAATGCTCTCAGTTCAGCGACTGTAGCTTGCAATTCTTGTTCTGCTAGTTTGCGAGCCGTAATATCTTCGTATGTACCAAGAATTCCAATTACATTACCTTCCGCGTTATGTAGCGGGACTTTATTTGTATCTACCCAAACTTCTGTACCATCAGCTCGAAGTTGGGTTTCGATTATGTGATACTCAGCTGTATCTGTTTCCATCACCCGTGCATCGCACTGGCGGAAAAAGTCAGACTCCTCGCGCTTCCAAGCCAATTGGTAGTCTGTAAGCCCAACAATATCCTCTGGATTTTTTAAGCCAGATGCGAGGGCAAAGTTGCGATTACAACCCTGGTAAACTGAGTTTCTATCCTTCCAGAACATGAACTGGGGGGGATATTGTCCATTGCCAGTTGGAGCTTTTCCTCGACAAGATAGCGCTCCTTAACTTCCTTTTCCAGCTTCCGATTGGCTTCCTCTAGCTGGGCGGGGCTGGGCAAGGTTAAGATTTTCGGAATCAACGACATCAGCACAATTCCAGTAGCAACGGACACTAGAGCCGTTAGTGCTTTCACTAACCCCGAAATCCAATATATCGGGTGCCACAGCGTCCATATCTCCAAAAGATGCCCTGTGCTACAAGCAACAATAAACGTGCCAAATAAGATGAAAATCCAGTCGAAGGGCAAATCGCCTCGCTTGCGGACAATTGTCACCAGTAGCAAGGGAATTGAATAATAAGCTAGCGCAATCAAAGAATCTGACAGGATATTTAGCCCCACTAGCCCTGGTTTCCAGAGGTAGCAGTGTCCGTGAGGAATAAATTGATTTGAAGTAAAAATATTTTGTAAAATTTCTAACATAAAATTTTCTTATTTTTGGCGCTTTTACCCAGATAATAAGAACCCGTATCGAGCCAATGCTTGGGGCTGCATGGGTAATTCATTTTTTTGTAGAGGGTAGATAGGGTCTCTTCAGAAGAATTGCCCAATTATCGACCGTAGCCATAGTTATAACTGCTGACGGCTGAAGCTCCTAAAGTGCAGTAATGGGATTCATTTTAATTTTGCTCATTACAGCAGGGCTGTTAATCCGAAAATATACGGAAAGTAGCGATCGCAATATCCCTGATAACGTTAAAAATACGGGCAGTTTAGGTGGTTAATGGCACCTACATGATATAGTAAATATATAAAGAGAAACTTAAAGCTTTATAATTATTAGCTTTGATAATTATTATTTTTGCAAAGTAACGAACAAATTATCAGAATGGTAACTGATTCACATCTCCAAGAAACGACGATCAAAGCCGAATTACAACAAGCAGTTGAGCGGCGGCGCAACTTTGCGATTATTTCTCACCCCGACGCGGGTAAAACGACGCTGACGGAAAAGCTTTTGCTGTACGGAGGCGCAATTCACGAGGCGGGAGCAGTCAAGGCGCGACGGGCGCAAAAAAAGGCAACATCTGACTGGATGGAAATGGAGCAACAGCGGGGAATTTCGATTACCTCGACGGTGTTGCAGTTTGAGTATGAAAATTGTCAGATTAACTTGCTGGACACTCCTGGACACCAAGACTTCAGTGAAGATACTTATCGCACTTTGGCAGCAGCAGATAATGCCGTGATGCTGATTGATGCGGCTAAGGGTTTGGAACCGCAGACACGGAAACTGTTTGAAGTGTGTCGGATGCGAAATCTCCCCACTTTTACTTTTGTAAACAAACTCGATAGACCAGGACGCGAACCGTTGGATCTGCTGGATGAAATCGAGCGGGAGTTGGGGTTGGAGACGTATGCGGTAAACTGGCCGATTGGGATGGGCGATCGCTTCAAAGGTGTCTACGACCGACGAGAGAAAAAAATTCACCTGTTCGAGCGCAGCGAACACGGTAAGCGCGAAGCCATTGATACGGTTGTAGAATTAGGCGATCCTCGGATTGAAGAACTTTTAGAGCCAGAGCTTTACTACCAACTCAAAGACGATTTAGAACTCATAGAAGGCGTGGGGTCAGAACTTGACTTAGATTTGGTTCACGCTGGCAAAATGACACCCGTATTCTTTGGTAGCGCCATGACCAACTTTGGTGTGGAGCCGTTTTTAAACGCCTTTCTCGATTATGCCTTAAAGCCCGGTTCGCGCAACTCCACCAACGGCGAAATTCCCCCGACTTATCCAGAATTTTCTGGCTTTGTCTTCAAACTCCAGGCGAATATGGATCCGAAGCATCGCGATCGCATTGCCTTTGTGCGCGTCTGTACTGGTAAGTTTGAAAAAGATATGACGGTAAATCACGCCCGTACTGGCAAAGCTGTTCGTCTGTCTCGTCCCCAAAAACTATTTGCCCAAGACAGAGAATCAATTGAAGAAGCGTATCCCGGCGATGTGATTGGTTTGAACAATCCCGGCGTATTTGCGATTGGTGACACAATTTATACTGGTCAAAAGCTGGAATATGAAGGGATTCCCTGCTTCTCGCCGGAAATCTTCGCTTATCTGAAAAATCCCAACCCTTCCAAGTTCAAGCAATTCCACAAAGGCGTTTCCGAATTGCGGGAAGAGGGTGCAGTACAAATCATGTACTCGGCGGATGATGCCAAACGCGACCCAATTCTGGCAGCAGTGGGACAACTGCAATTTGAAGTGGTGCAGTTCCGGATGCAGAATGAGTACGGCGTTGAGACTTTGTTGGAATTGTTACCTTATAGTGTGGCGCGTTGGGTTGATGGTGGTTGGGAAGCGTTGCAAAAAGTTGGGCGATTGTTCAACACTGTCACGGTGAAGGATAGTTGGGGTCGTCCGGTGCTGTTATTCCGAAATGAATGGAATTGTCAGCAGGTGCAAGCAGATCACCCAGAGCTGAAGTTGAATGTCGCAGCGCCTGTAGTTGCGGGACAACAACCAGTGGAGTTGTAAGGTAAGAATAATTTGTGCGGTAGGGGCATGGCATTGCCATGCCCCTACAAAATGTCGCAATTTTCTAAGGGTTGTATGAAACCACCCTGCCTCCCTGCAAGCCCAGAGGGAGAGAATAAATGATACAAATTGTAGCCAAGATGCTACGGATATAGGAAAGATTTTGGGCGAGGCAAAATCCCAAATTTTGATACTTGAGAGCAGAAGTATGGGTATCTTGGAAGGACGCCGAGTGAAAGAATTTTTATGGCTTCTCTACCTGACCCATCTCTGGACGATGGTCTAACAGCCCTGAAACAGGGAAATTACCAAGATGCGATCGCTCACCTTGAAGGTGTCTGCGAAGTTGATCTCAGTTCAAAGTCAGTCGTCCGCGCTCAGATGGGACTGGTGGTTGCTTACGAACGCACTGGCAAAATTGAGAAAGCGCGATTGCTTTGTGTCGCCCTCAGTCAAAGCAAATATCCCAAAGTTAAAAGCTGGGCGGAGCCTATCAAAGCTAAGTTGGATCAACGTTATCCTCAACCGCCGCAAAAATCTGAACCTTCACCAGAAACGGTAGATTTCACGGGGTTTGCCCCTCTCAACGAAACAACGCCAGCGCTAGAACCACTACCAGCATCCGATGTCACGGGGTTTGTCCCTCTCAACGAAACCCTATCTCCACAAATCCGCACGGGGACGGGTTCTAATATTGCTGATGTGCCTTTACAAACAACTGCAAGTCCGACACCAAGGGACACATCCCAACCTGATAAAAAAGACGTAAGTGCACCTGTACAAAAGGCAGTAAAGGGGAATACACAAGCAGAGTCTCCCCGATCTGCTTCCCGGTCAGATGCGAACGAGAATAAACCACTCTTAGCGGCGGCAATTTCTGAGACACCTTCTACTGATAACAGCAGTAAAGATGCGGATGAATTGCCTGTTGAACAGACCCGATCGCCTGCGTCTTTACAATGGAAGCAAGCTGGACGCGCCCAAGGATGGAAAGCTATGAAAGCAGTACAACAAGAGCGTTTGTGGTTGCTTCAGGCTGGAGTTGCGATCGCTTTATTTTGGGCGATTTCGCTTTTACTTCAGTTCGTGATGACGGCGACGAACAACTTCTTGCTCAATATTCCCTTTTTGCAACCTATCCAAGCTTTTTACGAACAACCAACCGGGGTTGTAGTAATAGCGCTGCTGTTGCTTGCGTGTCTGTCGCCTTGGATACTCGATCTTATACTCAAGCACTTTTATGGCATCCAACCCCTGTCTCTTTCTGGGCTGTCTAAATTCAGCCCAGAGGCAGCTAAAATGTTACCGCGCTATTGCGGACAAAAGCGCTTAAAGTTGCCAACTTTAAAGATATTACCTAGTAGCGCTCCAGTTGCACTCACGTATGGAAATTTGCCTCAAACTGCCCGCATCGTAGTTAGTCAAGGGCTATTAGATCAACTGGCAGATGAGGAAATTGCCGCCATCTATGCAGGTGAGTTGGGGCATATTGTCCAAAATAGGCTGGTAGGGATTGCGATCGCATTTGGGATGTTTCTAATCGGCGGCTTTTTCTACTTGTTAGGAAACGCAGATTGGGCGTTTAATTGTTGGTGGATTGCTTTAGCGTGTTTGCCGTTGGGAGCGAATTTGGCAGTAATTTCCCTGGTCGTCTTAGTCGCACAGCTTGCTTACATAGTTTATTGGCAAGTAGCGCGTTGGGGGGACAGCAATCAAAGCCCTGTACTAAAAATACCTGCGGCAGTTATTTCGGCTTTGAGTTACGGCTTATTTTGGTTAATTCGCGCTTTAGGTTTGTGGTTGTCGCGATCGCGATTTAATTATAGCGATCGCGTGGCGACAGATATCACTGGCAACCCCAATGGACTTACCCGTGCTTTACTTAAAATTGCCATTGGCATTGCCACTGATGTCAAACAACATCAATCAACTAGCTGGCTTTTAGAAAGCTTCGACTTACTGATGCCAGTGGGACACCGACAGGCGATCGCTTTGGGCAGTGTCACGCCTCTTACTACCTTTGAATCAGTTCTGCAATGGGATTGTCTCAACCCGTCTCGTCAGTGGATGACGATTAATAACTCTCATCCTTTAATAGGCGATCGCTTGTACTTAATATCCCTCTACGCCCGTCACTGGAAGCTGGAAACAGAACTAAACTTCACTCAAATACCCTCACTCAAAACCCCAAAAACGAAGCTAAGAACTCCAAACTCCAAACTCCTCTTACAAGGTGCGCCCTTTTTTGGCATCTTGTTCGGTTTAGCCTTGGGATGTTTATTTTGGCTGTTGGGTTGGATTGGTAGTTTCTTCGGAATCCGGCAACTCGTCTGGATGCTGGACGATTACTGGACTATTCTTATCGGTTGCTTACCGATAGGTTTTGGCCTTGGCACCTTTTTGCGGATTAATGCCTTCTTCCCGGATATCAAACCAGGCAACTTGCAAGACCCTAATCTGCCAAAGCTCTACGCCAGTACCGCCACTCTCCCTGTGGATAGTAAGCCAGTACGTATGCAAGGAAAACTCTTAGGGCGGCGAGGGATGAGTAATTGGCTGGGACAGGATTTAATCTTGCAAACCGACACCGGTTTAATCAAGTTACACCATTGCTCCCAACTAGGCCCAATTGGCAATCTTTTACCCTCATCTCGTCCTGGCGACCTGATAAACCTTCCTGTCACCGCCATCGGCTGGTTTCATCGGGGGGCAACTCCCTGGATCGATTTGGAAACCCTGCGATCGCAAAGCGGTATAACCACTCGCTCCTACCATCCTATCTGGTCAACGATTTTGGCGTGTGCAGCTGCGGCTTGGGGAATTTACATTATTTGGCGCGGCTAGTAAATATCTCAGGTTTTTGTGCATCTAAATTTCTATAAATCTACACTTGGGGAGAGTCGTCGGTTGTCTGCGATCAAGTAAAACAGACGACAACGATTGACAAAAAACAATTAATTGGTACTAATTTGTAACGAAAAATTGCGATTTTCCTAGTAAGTATGTTACATTTATTTACATAGGAAAGTCATTATGCTAGACGCAGCTTCGCTTTTGGAACGATCGCAAGGGCCGCTTTTCCGTCTTGGCATCAGGTTTTCCTCCTCCCAACACAGCAAGCTTGACCAGCCCACGCGAGTGGCTGGTTTTTTTTTGCAGATTGGTTGTGTGTATGCTGTGTATGAGGATGGAATCCAAAATTTTAGTCACGTAGGGACATGGCATTGCCATGTCCCTACAGATGTATCGCACCCAACAAGTCAGACAAAAATGAATCTAATCGGGTTTCTTCTGCGTGAGTCTTGGGTTACAGTAGCGATCGCAGCCTTTACAGGTTCCATCAGTGGAGCTTGTAGTGCTTTCCTCATCGCCTCGATCAACAACGCCCTCAGCAGCAACAACACATCCACAAATCAACTACTCTGGGGTTTTGTGGGATTAGCAATCGTCACCCTTGTAAGTAGCTTAATATCCGGATTTTTGCTGGTTAGTTTATCGCAAGAAGCCGTTTATAAACTGCGACTGCACTTGAGCGGTTTAATTTTATCATGCCCCTTGCGCCACCTAGAAGAACTAGGAGCGAACCGGATTTTAGCAACATTAACAGAAGATATACAAGCAATCTCTACCGCAGTCTTCACCATTCCTTTCCTTTGCATTGACATTGCCATAATTTTCGGCTGTTTAGTTTATTTAGGCTCGCTTTCCTGGGTAGTATTACTAATAACGCTAGTATTTTTAGCTGTCGCCATTGGTAGTGTTCAATTTCTATTATCTAAAGCCGAGCGTCTTCTAAAACTTGCTCGTGACGAACAGGATCGGCTATTCAAGCACTTTCGCGCCATCACAGACGGAATTAAAGAACTCAAACTAAACGTTCGTCGCCGCGAAGCCTTCCTCACAGAAGAACTCCAAGTCACTGCTGCATCGTCACGAGATTACAGAGTCACCAGTTTAAGGATTTTAGCGATCGCTTCTAGTTTTGGCGACCTTCTCTTTTTCATCCTTCTTGGCTTATTAGTATTTGGTCTTCCCCAACTTACAACAATTAACACATCCGTTCTATCCGGATATGTCCTCACCCTTACCTTTATAATGCGGCCGATTCAGAGCATCTTACAAATACTACCCGGACTCAGCCAAGCCAGCGTTGCTTTACAAAAGATTGATACCTTAGGCTTATCTTTAGCCAGCCGTTCCGAAAATATTCCCAATCAACCTGACCCGCAGCCATTTTTCAAAAGTGTAGAACTCATCCAGATCAGCCACACTTATCGTAGAGAACAGGAAGAAAGTAATTTTACCCTTGGCCCAATTAACTTAACTTTTCATCCAGGCGAACTGGTTTTTATTGTTGGTGGTAATGGCAGTGGTAAGTCCACCCTTGCTAAAATTATTGCTGGTTTATACATTCCCGAATCCGGGGAAATTAGTCTGAATGGAGAAAAAATAACTGATAATAATAGAGAATCATATCGTCAGTTATTCGCCACAGTATTTTCGGACTTTTATTTATTTGAGCGAATTTTAGGAATTAATATTAATAACCTCGATACCCAAGCCCAAGAGTATTTAAGGCAACTTCAGTTAGAGCATAAAGTCCAGATAAAAGATGGCGTACTTTCGACCACAGACCTTTCCCAAGGACAGCGTAAGCGTCTTGCTCTCCTCACCGCTTACTTGGAAGATCGCCTGATTTACCTATTCGATGAATGGGCATCAGATCAAGACCCTTTCTTTAGGGAAATCTTCTACAAACAACTTTTACCCGAACTTCAAAGTAAAGGTAAAACCATACTGGTAATTAGCCACGACGATCGCTATTTTCATCTAGCAGATAAAACGATAAAACTAGACTACGGAAAATTAGCGTAGGTTGACTAACAGAACCCAACTACCAAAAGCATCAGATACGATAAATCGCCTGTGGAACAACTGCTAACTCTTCCATATAGGGATGCTTTTAAGCCTCTTACCTGAAAATCTCTGTATTTATAATAACAATTGAACTTCACACAAGGCTAACTCCTCTGGCAGAACTACTCTCCACGCTAAGGTAGTTCTTAAGAACGAGGTAGCCCAAGAGCAGTTTCTCGAAGATAGATAGCAGGAGAGTTATGTAGGACGCAAATAGAACCGCCAATGGAACCGAAACACGGCAATACAAATACAGCACGGGATCTGGTAAAACCGGAAGACAAGAACTCTGATCCAATTACTCAGGTACAACGGGATAGTGTAATTACCTCTGAAGACTTGCCCCCAAAACCATTTCGTATCAGCATTACCCTAATTACCCTGTTGCTTATTTTGCTTTTTGCTGGCTTTTACTTCGGTATCATTAACGTCTAGAACATCAGCAGCAACAATGACCTATTTGGCGTTTCACCTTGTCTTTATCCTGCCACCGCTCCTCCTACTGGCATGGCTTCAACGGCAACCCCTGGCTGGTATCGGAGGACTCAGAGCCTGGTTAGGGCTACCCCTGATTGCACTGGTTGCACTGATTTATACCACCCCGTGGGACAACTACCTCGTTTGGCGAGATGTGTGGCACTACGGCACGGATCGTGTGGTGGGTACGATTGGCTACGTGCCCGTTGAAGAATATTTATTCTTCATCCTTCAGCCACTCCTAACGGGTCTGTGGCTGTACTGGCTGTTTCCTCGCACCAGTGAACCAGCACAGCAGGAGGATTCTCCTTGGATGCGAGCCTCTGGCATCGTTTTCTGGCTCGTTCTCAGCATTTCTGGAGCTTTGATGTTGCAGTCAGATAAGACTGTGTACATGGGGCTAATTTTAGCTTGGGCAGGCCCCATACTGGCGCTACAGTGGGGAGTTGGAGCAAAGCAACTCTGGGCGAGAAAGGATGCTTGGCTGATTGGCACTCTGATCCCGACAGTTTACCTGTGGATAGCCGACCGCATCGCCATCGGACAGGGAATTTGGAGCATTTCTGAAGTATACAGCACGGGATTTAAGCTGTTTGGATTGCCGATTGAGGAGGCGACGTTCTTTTTAGTCACCAACCTCCTAGTAGTGCAAGGACTTTTACTATTTCTATTGGTGGGGAATGTGCGATCGCTTCTACCACTCATCTCTTTTCCCATTCTCAATAATGGGCGACCAGAACTTCCAAAAGCTCTTGCTCAGGTAGAGTCTGTAAACGATACGGTTTGAGACGGTTGCCTCTATTTTCCACACACCTTTTAGGAGTAAAACCGAGATGCCTATTAAGGAATTTCTAGAAAAAATTTCTGACACGGTATGGGAAATTCCGGTGTCCTACAAGGAAGGGATGCGCGTTCCCGCCCGGATTTATGGGACAGAAAAGATAATTTCCGAATTAGATGAAGCGGTTTACGACCAAGTTACGAATGTAGCGACGCTTCCAGGGATAACCAAATATGCGATGTGTATGCCTGACGGACACTTTGGCTATGGTTTTCCCATTGGTGGCGTGGCGGCGATGGATGTGGAAAAGGGAGGTGTGATTTCCCCCGGCGGGATCGGTTTTGATATCAATTGCGGAATGCGCTTGATGGTTACAAACCTCACCTACCATGAAGTCAAACCCTATATCAAAAAGCTGGTAGATAGGCTCTACGAAAGGGTTCCGGCTGGAGTAGGAAGCAGTGGCTTTGTGAAATTGTCGCGGAATGACTTTCGCCAAGTCGTCGAACAAGGCGCTCAGTGGTGCGTCAATAATGGCTATGGTTGGGAAGAAGATTTAGAACTCATTGAAGAAAACGGCTGCATTAAAGGTGCTGATTCTGCAAAGATTAGTGATAAGGCAATTGACCGGGGTTTCAATCAAATTGGAACTTTAGGATCTGGCAATCATTATTTAGAAATTCAAGTTGCGCGAAAGCTAGATATTTTCGATCCAGAGTTAGCCAAGACGATGGGAATTACCATGCCAGATCAGGTGGTGGTGATGTTCCACTGTGGTAGTCGGGGATTTGGTCATCAGGTGGCAACTGACTATCTGCAAAGATTTTTAAAGGTAATGGATAGCAAGTATGGAATTAAAATACTAGACCGAGAATTAGCTTGTGCGCCTTTTGATTCGCCGGAAGGACAAGCCTATTTTTCGGCGATGAAATGCGGCATCAATATGTCTTATGCCAATCGTCAAGTGATTCTGCATCGCATCCGCGAAGTATTTTCGGAAATTTTTGAACGTTCGGCGGAAGACTTGGGGATGCACATGGTTTATGATGTCGCCCATAATACCGCCAAGCTAGAGAATCATGTTGTGGATGGGAAAAAGCGATCGCTCCTCGTCCATCGTAAAGGTGCAACTCGCGCTTTCGCACCGGGAATGGCAGATATTCCGGAACGCTACAAGAATATTGGTCAGCCAGTTATCATTGGCGGCAGTATGGAAACCGGATCTTATTTATTAGTCGGCGTACCCACCGGCGACCAAACTTTCTTCAGCACTGCACACGGAAGCGGACGCACAATGAGTCGTACCAAGGCGCGAAAAGCTTGGAAGGGAGAAACACTCCTGAAGGATATGCAAAAGAAGGGTATTTATGTCCGCAGTACCTCAATGTCTGGGCTGGCGGAAGAAGCGGGTGCGGCTTACAAAGACATCGATGATGTGATTGAAGCGGCGGAGTTAGCGGGGATTAGTAAAAAGGTGGTGCGGTTGACACCGATTGGAAATATTAAAGGATGAAGCAAATTTAACATTTGCGCGATCGCCATCTTCTACTAAATTTCTGGCTTTTTAGGTTGCTCTAAAAACTCCAAATCTTTACAAAAGCTGGGCTTACCTTTTTTGAAGTCACTCAGCTTGTATTTGTAGAGCGTTCCTTGTTTGGCAAACACTAAATTACCCAGAAAATCCCAAGTAGCCGAGTCAACTGTAGAATCGAGAACATCGGGATATTCATCAAGCTTAAACTCAAAAGTGTATCCATGTTCCAAAAAACCTCTGTAATACATTTTTAATCTGGGATGATTTCGACTCGGCTGCCAATACCAGCCGTCGTCATTTTCGCATTTAACGATATAGTTTTTAGAATTCTCAACTTTTACATTCTTGCCGTAATTGTCTCCAGCTCTCATCCAACCATCCCGCTCTAACCTGGGGTATAGTACGCCTAAATCTTCTCCTCCAAACTGAGACTTTAACTCTCCCAATTTAAAAGGAATGCTTCCTTTTGGCTGTCCCCAACCATTCAATAACAGTTCTTTCTCATCTTTCCAATACCCCCCTCCAAACCACGTTCCTATATTGTCTGCCTCTAAGTAGGTCAGGAGTTACGCAGTTGGTACAAGAGTCAGCCAAGGAGCCGCTAAGTAGGAACGCACCGCCTCCCGAACAATACTGGCTTTGGACTCATACCAACTAATGCCAGTATTAAACCAATGCATCTCCAGGCGTAGAAACGCTCGAATCGCCAAACCAATGTGATTGCGTTGAGCACGAGAAGAACGCACTTGGGCTTTTTCAACCCCACA
>NZ_JACJOY010000074.1:0-28471 GCF_014695815.1 Trichocoleus sp. FACHB-6 | reverse complement strand
AATTACTGGGGTAAGCTTTACTCATAACGCTCTCTCAGTGCTGTGTACTACATATTCGCAGCTTACACTGAGTGAGCTTTTTTGCTATCTAACCGACTTTTAAAACATCCTCTTAGAGCAATATCTATTTTATTATCTCCGTTAAAGTCACCCCGCAAATATAGCTGTCGGATATCTCTAAAATGAATATTATAAGTTTTGTTTAATCCCTTATCAAAAAAGGACTTCCTAACCCAATAAGGAATATTTACATACCTAATATGTGCAATAAATGACTTCTGATCTTTAACAGCATCATTATCTTCAGGTGTTGTAGGGTTGTAAGTTATATCACGCGCAGCTTCTTGTTCATTGCTTTCGCCTTTCTTCTCTGTATTTTCTTTCTCCGCCACAACAGTTTGCTCCGCAACATTCAAAGAAGCTGGGGATTCCACTGGGGCTTTAGAGAGATTATCTGAAGAACAACTATTAGCAAGTCCTAGTAAAAGGCAGATTCCTATTATTTGAATTAATTTTGAATTTTTCATGATATTCATAACAATCATTTCAGGATGTGAACAATTAAGTAAAAACGCCTGAAGATTAAAGCCGCAACCGCATAAACTAAGACCGCCTTCGCGGTCTTAGAAACTAGGAGAATGGTATTACTCTACCGATAATTTAGGTTGCTTTCCGGTTAAAACCCAGGAAATTTGTTTTTTGGATGCAGAAATTTTCTTGCTTGTTTCAGCAGCACGCACCTGGAAATGTAGATGAGGGCCAGTGCTGTGTCCGCTGTTACCCGTACCCTTTTAATGACGTTTAAATCCATATCCTACATAAGTTTCTCCTTCATAAAAAACGACTAGCGATGTTTGCGGATCAAATGCCAAAGGGTGAATTTCGCGCTCGGTTTTGGCTCCCGCTCGAATGCTCACATTCGGCAAGCGGCAATAAGGCTCCTTCACGATTTGTTGCACGTTGCGCCGAGAGCTGCGCTCAGGCACTGTTAAGAGTCGTGCTAATTGAGATCGCGATAGCGTCGCCTTCGGCTTTACAATCTCTGTGCAGGCGGTGGTGCTACGCTCTACTGATTGCCGTTCCTTAAGTGCCGAGGTCGGATTGAAAGGCAAGTTAAGAGCGGCTAACAGGTAGCCACTGGCTAACAGACAGCAACCTGCTAACAGATATTGCAGCACCAGGGATCGGGCTTTAAACTCCTTGATCATCTTATTTATCTCCTTCATGGCTCGTTGTTGGGTAATACAGGACTTTGGCAGGCTGGCTGCTCTTAGAAAGATGTGGTTTATTTAGTTTTTTGGAAGAATATTTATTTGGAATGCGATCGCTTCGCCTCGGACTTCGTACTACGCTCTTCCTGTCAATTACTTGCAATAAAGCTAGGCAGTAATTCCTAGTTGATAAAGCAATCCGGAATATCGCTCTAAAGAGATTGGGATCGTTTACACTCGATGAAAGCAAGTGCTATTTGCTTGTACGTGAAAGCTTTTTCAAAAGGCTGACAAACGGTTAAGCTGTAGGGGTTTGCAGCCGTTGTGTCAGTAAATATAGCGTTTCTCAGCTGGGTGGAATATATCGCGGTTGTTTTGTTTTCGCCACCTTGGTAGGGACATGGCAATGCCATGCCCTTACAGATGTATCGCACCCAGCCCTTGAATTGCTATAAGGCCTGAGTAAAATCAAATAAGCTGAGTACCCATTTACCCATTCTCGCTTTTTGTCGAAGTAGGGTTTCCTTTGCCTTCTTCCTCTCACCACAGGCGATACACTTACGTGTCTTTGACTGCAACTCCTTGACTACAGTGTACTACTAATTTTAGTACATTTGTACTAATAATTTAGCGTGATAACCGCACCAAAAAAGGCAAAAGAAAAAAAATGGCTGCCCCTCATTCCCAGCCTCTGACTGAGAACGAGGATAATCTCTGAGACCGCTTGAGCGGATCGGAGCCGCGGGTGAGGGACAAAGTTCCTCAAAGCTCAAAAATCTTGAATTCCTGCAAACTGCGAACTCCAGCAGCATAGGTGAGGTTATATTGCAAGGGCGTTACGGTAATGTAGTTTTTCCGAATTGCCTGCACATCGGTTTCTATGTGACTGGGTAAAAGCGGATTTTCAGGTTGTTCAACTTCTTCCAAAGCTTCACCAGCTAACCAATAGTAAGTTTTGCCGCGTGGATCTACCCGCTTTTGAAAAATATCAAAATAGCGACGAATCCCTTGACGAGTCAGGGCGACACCAGCAATATCTTCCCATTTCACAGGCGGCACGTTGACGTTGAGTAACATTGCCTCTGGTAGCGGCTGCAAGCTTAACTTATCCATGAAGATTTTGGCAAATTTGGCAGCGGTTTGAAACTCCCTTGAGGTGTAACTGGTCAGACTAAAAGCGATGCTGGGAATTCCCTCTATTACGCCTTCCATCGCCGCTGAAACTGTGCCTGAGTATAGGACATCAGTGCCAAGGTTAGAACCGTGGTTAATGCCAGATAAGACAAAATCCGGGGGTGCATCGAGCAAAGCACCTAGCGCCAGTTTTACGCAGTCCGAGGGAGTTCCCGAACAAGACCAGGCTTTGACTGTGGGGTGAAAAATCGACTCGACGACTTCAGCGCGGATGGGGTCGTGCAGGGTAAGACCGTGACCAGTGGCAGACCGTTCCCGGTCGGGGCATACTACGGTGACATTGTGTCCGGCTTCGGCGAGGGTATTGGCGAGATTGCGAATGCCCAAGGCGAAGATGCCATCATCGTTGCTGATTAACAGTTTCATTAACTTACTACAGGAGGAGTCAAATTCTATTTTGCACCGCAGCTTGTAATATAGGGCTTACGCACGTTAACACGCTGTAGGGGCTTTTTGATTGCCATGCCCCTACAACAGAATCAGGCATTCACTAATTAACTGCGTAAGTCCTGTAATAGATGAATGCAGATGAATGAGTCAAATCGCGTTAAACTCAAGCAAAGATGCCAAACTGAAGACTGTCTGTAGAAAATGACCACTACGCTTTCGGAGCTTGAGGCTCAACTAGCCGCGCTTAAACAGGATGCGACGAATGCGATCGCTGCTGCTTCTACTCTTGCACAACTAGAGGAACTTCGAGTCGGCTACCTGGGTAAAAAAGGGCAGCTGTCCAAAGTATTAGGGGGTTTGGGTAAATTAGACGCAAGCGATCGCCCCCGGATTGGTGCTTTAGCAAACGAAGTCAAAGAAGCGCTGCAAAATGACCTGGATCGCAAGCGGACAACCTTGCAGGAAGCCCAAATCCAAGCCGCATTGGAATCGGAAACCCTGGATGTCACTATGCCAGGAGTTTACCGCCCCCTCGGTCGCAAGCACCCGCTCAACAGCACAATTGACCGCATTGTAGATATCTTCGTTGGTCTTGGCTACACCGTTGCCCAAGGGCCGGAGATGGAGACAGACTACTACAATTTTGAGGCGCTGAACACCCCCGCAGACCACCCTGCCCGCGATATGCAGGATACCTTCTACCTGCCGGATGGCAATCTGCTGCGGACGCATACTTCTTCGGTGCAGATTCGCTACATGGAAGAAAATGAGCCGCCAATCAGGATTGTGGCACCAGGGCGCTGTTACCGACGAGATACGGTAGATGCGACCCATTCGGCCGTCTTCCACCAAGTAGAAATTTTGGCAGTTGATCAGGGGCTAACTTTTACAGACCTTAAAGGCACTATTAAGGTGTTTTTAGAGGAGATGTTTGGTGCTGAGTTACCGATTCGTTTCCGGGGCAGTTATTTCCCATTCACCGAACCTTCGGCGGAAGTCGATGTGCAATGGCAGGGACGCTGGTTAGAAGTGATGGGCTGCGGTATGGTTGACCCCAATGTCCTGAAGAAGGTGGGTTACGATCCAGAAGTTTATACTGGATTTGCCGCTGGTTTCGGTGCTGAGCGTTTTGCAATGGTGCTGCATCAAATTGATGATGTGCGTCGGATGTACAGCAGTGATTTGCGCTTTTTGCGGCAGTTTTAAGAAATTTGGTAGTAGGTGGTAAGAAGGATAAAACTTACAGTTCTAAGTAGTTGTTCCCTTACCTCTAACCTCTACCTTCTACCCCTTCTTATTCCTTAGAACGAGGATATTCTAGATAACTTACTAACTTGATCTTTTCCCGGTTGAATTGAGGTAACTGTGTTAAAAAGAATTTAGTTGCTGTTATTACAGTAGCGATCGCTTTTCGGTAAACTACCTAAAGAAGTATTCTTTAAATGCGGTTGAATCCAAACGTGGGGAAAAATTTGGCTCTAGTACCGCTAGTGACAAGTATTGTCTGCCTTGGAGCTTGTACAAATCAGCCAACGGATAAGCAGCTGGAGTCCTGGCGAACTGAAGCGATCGCTCTCAACGCCCAGATGGTGAAAGCCAATACCAAAACTTCACCGGAGGAGTGGAATCTGGTTATTGAGGGGCAAATTGCCAAGGGCAAAGCGGTGACATTGAGCTGGCAACAGCTACAGGCATTGGCAACAAATCATGTAAAAACTACAGAGCCTCATGCCGTACTCAACCAAGAGGAGATTTTCGACTTTCGGGGCATCCGTGTATCTACACTATTGAAAAAGTTAGCGATCGCGTCGGATATTACAGATATTACTTTTGTCTGTTTTGACGGCTACCAAGCGACAATCAGCATGAAGGATTTGCTTGCCTACCCGATTACTTTAGCGATCGCTAAAAATGGCAAACCAATTCCCCGCGATCAAGGCGGCCCTATTTATTTAGTCATTCCGCATACACAATACCCTAATTTGAAAAAAAAGTATAACGAATTATCCTGGGCGTTTTATGTTACCCACATGATAATTGGTACTGAACCAGTAAAATTACGTGTAGGAAGGCGCGAACTAGACTTAGCCGCTCTTGATAAACTTCCCCAAGTTACAATTTTGGAAAATGTCGGCTACAGAATGGGTTGGCCCAGTGGCGAAGTCAAACTTCACGGGGTGCGTGTACGCAATGTTCTAGCCTTCGCAGGTATCCAGCTGCCCGCCAATGGGGAAATTGTAGTTCGCGGGAAGGCACCAATTTACCATGACCCCTCCAATCCAGTCCGCTTGGCAGCAACCGATTTGCGCGAGTGTGACATTCTGGTGGCGACCAGATGGGGCAATGACAAAGAACCGATCCCCGCAAAAATGGGGGGGCCATTGACGCTGGCTTTTAGTTCTGAGTGTCACGCAGGGGCGGGGTTTTCGCGCCCTTTAAATAGACAGCGATGGGTGACTTTCTTAGAAGGTTTTTATCTCTAATAGGAATTAATACCGAACTATGGCTACCCCATAAGGCAAAACTTTGATAGATGTTAACTAGATTGTACCGAGTAAATAGTAATCCTAATTCATTTATGAAATTCTCTTTTTCCCCTTTATGGAACCTGCTGAATTGGCGGGAAATATTTTCTACAAAAGGTAGCTTTTACCCATTAAATCGGGCTGCTACAGTTTCTCAACCATTAGATGTATTTGTACAGCGTTTCTCAGTTGGATGGAATATATCGCGGTTCTGACGTTCACGCTGCCTTGGTAGGGGCATGGCAATGCCATGCCCCTACAGATGTATCGCACCCAACCCTTGAATTGCTATACATCATCTCTAATAGGTTAATCGCAATATAAATTATGCTATCAATCAAACGAAAGCTTTAAAATATAATCTAAGTAACAATCTTTCTCCCCAATGTATAACGTTAACTTTTACTTTGCTGATAGCAGCCTTCGAGATAGAAACAATAAAATACTGAGTTATACTATACAGAAAAGACTTCAAAACTTTAATCACTTTTAAGGATTACCGATGAGCAAACCATTAGATGAAACTCTCTCAAAAGAACTTTCCGAGCGCATTAAAAGCAAAGCAAAAGATCCCTTTAATAATGCTTATAAAGCGGCATTATTAACTGAAGGATGTATGTATGTACAAGGATTTTTAGTTGGGGATGGAAAGCCATACAGGCCGATTGAGCATAGTTGGATTGAGCTTGAGACTTGTATTGTCGATCCCACACTGCCACACCTAAATAAAAATGCAGAACAATTTTTCTACTTTCCGGCACAACATTTAACAGTGAAGAAACTTGTTGCAGCAGTAGAAGAAGCCAAAGAAGATTATCCAGATGATGAGCCACTGCCTGTTTATGATGCTTTACCACATGAGTATTACGGAAATTTAATCATGGGGAGTAAAAAGTATTCAGAAGCGTATAAAGAGGCTGAAGCTAAATGCAGGGAGTTGAATAAACCCAAAAAAGAAACTGATTCAACAAGTTAACTTACCTAAGCGTAGCAAGCCTCCTTCTTCTATAAAAAAGAGCTTAGGGAGCAGAGGTAATAGGTTGTAACTCGTAGGACAAAAGAGCCTACCTACAAACGGAAAAAAATTTCACAATCCTGCAAAGACTGCTATAAATAATTGAAAGCAACCTATTACCTAAACCAAGTCCCAACTCTTGCTCAGATTGCCAAATGGCTCTGGTTGTATTTAACGAAATCAGAATGTTATAAATAAAGCCGGATGAAAGTTTTTGCTTTCCGCTCAATCCACACCCAATTTATGACCGCTACGACGTTGTTGATCGTCGGACTGGTTGGCTCCATAGTCTGGGTTTGGGCGAATACCGAGAGTAACCTCTACCGTCAGCAGCAGCAGAGTCAAGCAAAGTCCTTAGTTAAGTTGTCAGCTTATGCTTTGGGTAACGAACTCTCTGAAGAAAATTGGGGTCAAATCCGCGTGGATCTGGATTTATTGATGAGGGAAAACCAGGATTTTTTATACATTCTTGTTTCTGATGCCCGGAAAAAAAATCAGATTCTTGCCTCGTCGCCCAGCGATTTCCAAAACCAGTATATTCCAGATATTGTTCCAGTAGAGGTGACAAATGCGGCGCTAAAATCGCGACATTCTCATGCTGTAGAAACATTTGTTCTGCGGGATATCAAGTTCTTGGGGCATGTGCGAGCGAAGCGTGGCGAACGATTTATAGAAGTAAGTTCGGACATCAAACTGGTATCGGGTGAAACAATTGGCACTTTGCGGATCGGGATGTCGTCACAGCAAATTAACCGTGCTGTTGTCTATGCAATAAATCAGGCTGTGTTAGTGGGTTTTGTGGGACTCGCCGTTAGTTTAGTGTGTGCGTATATTCTGGCAAAGCGGTTGAGCGATCCGGTGCAGCGTTTGCAGGTGAGTGCTGCCAGAATTGCCGCTGGAGATTTACAGCATCGTGCGGAAATTAACTTGTCAGATGAAATTGGAGATTTAGCAAAGTCTTTTAACGAGATGTCGGCAGCGTTGCAAGCATCGTTTAGTAAGTTACACAAGACTTTGGAATCGTTTGAGCGGTTCGTGCCGGATAAATTTCTTGCAGTTATTGCACCAGAGGGAATTGAAAATATTCAGGTGGGTGTATCGGCGACGCGAACTATGACGATTTTGTTTTGCGATATCCGAAATTACAGTTCAATGGCGGAACAAATGACACCATTCGAGACGTTTTCGTTTTTGAATGATTTCTTGGAATGTATGGGATGGCCGATTGAGAAAAGTGGCGGCTTTATTGACAAATATATTGGCGATGCGATCATGGCATTGTTCGATGATGAAGCAACTGATTGCGCTCTGCGTGCAGCAATTTTAATGCAGGGGACACTGTCTCTTTTTAATGAGGAGCGAATAGAAAAAGGTTTGCCTGCGATCGCAGTCGGTATCGGCATCCATCGCGGTGAGGTGGTGATGGGTACGGTGGGATTTAACTCCCGCATTGACTCTACTGTGGTTGGCGATGTGGTGAATTTAGCTTCTCGCGTTGAGGGTTTAACTAAGCAGTATGACTGTCAGATTCTGGTAACAGAGTCAGTGGTAAATAGTTTGTACCACCCAGAATCCTTCTCGTTGCGATTGGTAGATAAGTCGGTAAAGGTGAAGGGCAAAGAGGAAGCGATCGCTATTTATGAACCAAGCTATAAGCACTTAAAAGTTTAAAATATAAACTACCCTATTCTACTAAATAAGAAAATTATTTTTGAGCGAAATGCTCTAACAACAATCGGTGAACAAAAATATACCCGCCGCCCACCTTTTGTAAAAAAATGCGCTCAGTAGCATAGTCGAGAAAACGGGCATAATTCCAAGGAATGGAACCACTACAATATAGAATAACTCTCAAGACAAAGTGTTTAACGCAAGCTTCCCCGCCACCTGCTGCTACCCCAAACGATAAACCAAAAATTCCCCAAAACCAGGCAGCCCAATTTAATATATTAGCCGATGTGCCTAACACAAATAAGCCAATTAAACCAAATACAACAGCATTTTTACTAGACTGCCGAATCCCTTGATTAGGAACCGTCCTTGTTTGGATACTAGGAGCAGTTAAACCACTAATTAAACCATAAACTAGCCCCATACTTAGCCCGAAAACTATGCCGCGAGTCAATGAATAAAGTTGTAAGGGTAAGAACTGAGGATAGATTATCTTCCAGTGTAGCGGGTTAAAAATTATTTCATAAGTGACTTTAATAACTAATCCCGAAATCGAGCCAAAAGTAATTCCCCGAATTAGACTATTACTACCTTTTCTCCAAGACCATTTGAGATTTTCAACCGTTTTAATACGATAAACACCAAAAATTAGCCAAAAAATTACACTGCTAGAGATTAACGACAAAATCATTTTACTGGTAGGTAGAAGTAGTTCACCTACTGTTGCAGCCAAAATAAAAAAAGTAAGCCAAATACTAATCGCATAAATTAATTTTTGTCTTTTTTTCTCTAGCCAATCTGGTTGTAGTCGCTCTATTAAAAATACAGTTTGCGACTGCTGAGAGAGTCTTTGCGCCAGCCAACTCAGCCAGCGAATTGATTGCTCTTTTGAATATTTATTATTAATGCCTCGACGCTCAAACATCCTTTGAATATACTTATCAAATAAATGTTGGCGGCGTTCTTCTAAGTTCATTCCTGGCAATTCTGTAATGGACATTCCTTGATAAGCGAAAGTCATAATACTCAGCATCAGCGGTGACTTGGCTAATTCTTGCAGTATGGTATCTGCTTCCAGCGCTGTGTTCACTGCGTCAAGTTCTGAACCCGCATTCTTCAGATATTGATGAATTTGCTCTAGAGTTAGTGGTTGAATGAAGACTGCACCTTGAAATCTCAGGCGATTTGATAATAGTTCGTAATCTTTGACTCGGCTACAAACTACTATTTCGGTTTCTCCGTATTCTTGGCTAAATTTATTAATCACCTCTACGCAATTTTCTCGTAGGTTAGTGCTAACTTCATCTAACCCATCTAGTAGCAAAATTAATTGTTGATTTTTAATCCAATTTTTGCCAATCTCTTTGGAAACTTGATATTTCGCGTTGAGTTCTCGAACTAGCCAATCAGCAAGCTTTATCTTCTCCTTTGTCCAAGCAGAGAGGTTAAATACTACCGGAATTGGCTGATTGGTGTCTTGTTCAGCACTTGCAATTAAATCGCGGGTGAGTTCTAGCAGCGTTGTTGTTTTGCCTGAACCTGGAGAGCCTAAAATTAAAAGCGATCGCCCGATTCCCATTTGTTGGAATAAATCGCTAATCCTGATATTATTAGATAGAGTTTGTCGGGCTTGATCAGGGGTTTCCCATACCATACCCCAAGGACGATCTAAAGCATCTAGGCGTTTTTCTAAACCTAGTTCAATTAATGCTTTACCGTGTAAGGAAGTTTCTAAAACACCTTTAACCCAGTAATTTTTTACCTTGTTAAGTAATATCTGGCGATTGCGATATCCTTGTTGACTGTAGGTGATTTTAGGCGCTGGTGCTTTTTGACTAATAGTAGACATAGAAACGGGTAAAGTTTCTATATCTGCCGGGTTAATCGTTTCCTTCTCAGAAGGCGGGATGGTTGTTGGAAGTTTTGGCAGAACCCTATCTTGAGAGTGCAAAGCTGCTAACATTGCTTTAGCAGTCGGATAGCGATCGCGTGGATGGTAGCAAATCGCTTTATCTAAAATTGGTGCAATTTGGCTCCCTAAAGCATCGGTGCGCCAATTCATTTCCCCCGTCTCCGGATTTGTATGCAAATCTTGCGGACGTTTCCCGGTAAGCAAATAAATCGCCGTCAATCCTAAACTATATAAATCACTAGAATATACTGGTTTACCTGCCGCTTGTTCTGAAGGCATAAACCCCAAGGTACCGACGGCAATTGAGTTAGTAATTTGTCCTTGGGCATCCACTACACTATTCATCATTTCTTTAGCGATGCCAAAATCAATTAAAACGGGTTTGTCATCCCTTTCTCGCCAAATAATATTGCTGGGTTTAATATCTCTGTGGATAATTCCTTTAGAGTGGATATAGTCTAAAACTGGCAAAATATTTACCAGCATTTCCTTAACTAAACTTTCACTTAAAACCCCCTGCTGTTGTAATTTTTGATTCAGGGTGACACCTTCAACCCATTCCTGAACTAAATAAAATTGCTCGTTTTCCGCAAAGTAGGCATATAACCGGGGAATTTGCTGGTTACACTCACCCAGTTCTTCTAAAATTGCCGCTTCCCTATCAAATCGTTCTTGAACGAGTTGATAAACTTGGGGGTTGTTGGTGATGGGTTTGAGTTGCTTAATGACACAAGTGCGACGGGAAGGCATATGCGTGTCTTCCGCCAGAAAGGTTTCGCCAAAACCGCCTGTTCCCAACGCCTGGATGATGCGATAGCGATTGTTCAATAGCGTCAGTGTCATCTGGTTTTACGCTGCTGGTCGTTATCTTAATACAAGAATCATAGCTGAGCGGGACTACAGATTAGTTGTGGAGGATGCGCGAGGCAGTTAACGTAGTTCAAGATACTGCCTCAACAGGCGTTGCAATGTTTTCTAACTTACAGATTGCTTTTAGAACTTGTAGCAATTGGATTGAAGGTTCAGAGTCAATCAAGTTCAGTGCTGGCAATAGTTGATAGCTTGGGGAAATTCCTTGCTGTAGATACGCGAAACGATAATCCATTCCGTTCGTTGTCAACCCCCAAACTGATTCTTGATACTCTAGACTTTTATAAGCATAAGCGAGCAATTGAGGTAAACCCTCCAATGCGTTAACACTACTGTTTTTAGCTTCAATCACCAAAATCCAGAAAAGCGTATCTGTTGTTGTTTGAGTTTTATTTATTGCCAAAATATCCATCCGTCCTTTGATGATGGTTTCTTCATCTTCGATGGAAATATCAGCAATCCCTTCTTCTAGGGTTATTTTAATACTAGGCTGATAGAAACCAGCCAACCACATCAACCGAGCGACAAATAAAAATTTAACTTGCCCCTCGGAAATTTTACCCTCTGCGTAGTAATCGCGAAATAAATTGCGAATTTGTATAATCTCTTGCTGTTCAAATTCTGTTAAAGGTTCCAGCGTCAGTAATGATGGAATTGAAGCATTCAAATGCTCTTCGATTTTTAAAAGACGATGAACATCTCTCAAGGTTAGGCTTTTTGCGTCTAGATTAGCAGTCATCGATTTATTGCTATTTTCTAATAAAACTTATAACTATTATTTTATAGCAACCCGAAATAATAGCGAAGGCAAGATCCCCGACTTCTTAAAGAAGTCGGGGATCTGAACCGCTGGCAACTCACTACTCAAATAAAATTTCTATATGCAGTTACATTTTGGCAAAATGTTCTCTTAGCAAGTCGTGAATGAAGCGATAGCGTCCGCCGACTTGTTTAATCAACCTACGCTCATTTGCGTAGCTGAGAAAACGCGCATAGTTCCAAGGAATCGCCCCACTCTTCCACAAGATTAGGCGCAAAGCGAAGTGTTGAATCACAGGTAAACCAGCAGAAATGATGCCAAATATTAGCGCCCAACCAAGCCCAGAAATCATTGTACTGATAGGCTCCACAAACTCCCCTCTAACTACCAAGGGTGCTGCGTAAAGTAACATTCCCGCAGGCAAGAGAATGCAACTAATAATTATAGTATTTTTGGCTGAATCTTTAATTCCTTGGTTGGGTTTATTTCGATTTTTTATTTCTTCCCCAGGTAGCCCAAAAATCAGCCCAAAAATTAGCCCAATCAGCCCAAAAATTAGCCCAAAAATTAGCCCAATCAGCCCAAAAATTAGCCCAATCAGCCCAAAAATTAGCCCAATCAGCCCACTAATCAGCCCTTTTCGAGCTTTTTCCCAAGTAATAGTTAAATCGTCAGCAAGCTCTATTTTCTTATCAATCAGCCCACTAATCAGCCCAAGAATCAGCCCAAAAATTAGCCCACTAATCAGCCCAAGAATCAGCCCAAAAATCAATTTTTGTTTGGTTGTATCTAAAAAAATTGGCTGCATCTTTTCAATAAAAAACTCTGTTTGTTTCTGCTTTTTCAGGCTTGTAGCCAGCCAAGTCAACCAGCGTTTACTATCCTTTGGGTCATATCCTTGACAGTCATGGGGCATTTCTAAGCGGTGTTTTATGTATGCGTCAAACAAATCTTTACGGCATTTTTCTTGATATACTTCAAGTTCATCGGGAGAATTGAAGCGTTTAGCTTTGCTTTCTAAACCATTTGGATAAGCTACCGGAATAAGATGTAAAAACAGCGGCATCTTTGCTAATGCCAGCAAACCATCTGGATCATTCTGGATACCATGCCAGAGATGTCCGCAGTTTAATCGTTGTAGATAGCCTTGAATCTGCTTTTCTTCCAGTGGCTTCAGACAAACTGCTCCCCGTAGCGTTAAGATTTCCTCACCTGCTTTGTACTCTTCCTCACGACAGCAGACGACAATTTGAGATAGGCCAGAAGTGGTTTGCAGAAATTTATTAATTCTGGCAATACATTTACCCTGGCGAGTTTTCAATTCATCCAAACCATCCAACAGCGGCAATAATTTACCTGTTTCTAACCACTCGCGAGTAATTGCTTCTGGGATTTTATTGCGGAACTTCAAGTCAGCTACCATCCAGTCAGCGATCGCTTGCTTATCATCTTTCCAGTTAGAAAGTTCAAATATTACCGGGATCGGCTTTTCTGGCTGCTGTTGAGCAGCTAAAATCAAGTCTTGCGCTAGTTCCAGCAGCATTGTAGTTTTGCCCGATCCGGGCGCACCTAAAATTAGCAATCTGCCTGCAATATCATCTCGCTCAAAGACATCTATAATTTTCTTGCCAGGTTCAGACTCAGCGGTTACTCGTATAAATTTCGGTAGCTTCTCCAACCAACTAGGAGACGGTTTAGCATTTACCGTTACTTCTGGAGGCCGTCCCACCTCTTCCCGTCGATCTTCCATCAGCAGCGGAATCAACTGATCATCATGCAGAGAGTCTTCTACCCGCACTATCACATCAGTTAGCATACTTGCCAGCAATTCCTGCCGACATGGCTGTGAAATTACCTCTGGTGTGTCGCTGGATCTTTTGCTGTTTTTACTTTGCCTATTGACGAGCAAATACACCATTGTTGGCAGCGCAAATACGCAGCCAAAGACTAAAGTCCAGTACACCTTATGAATCCAGTCGGCGTTTTGCTTTGCCTGTTCCGTAGTGATTAGGCCAGTGCCGATAAAAACTAGCAGTCCACAGACTGCCAATAGCCCAAAAATAACGCACCTTCCGGATAATGATTTTTGTTTGTCAAATACACTTGGCAGAAGCGCCACAATCGTACTAAGTAATACACAAATTAACAAAAGCAGCGCCTGAAGCAGGTTAAGTGTTGTCATATGTGGAGATAACGAGGTGTGGATGCGAAGCGGAGTTTGTGACGAAGGAGCGATCGCGTTCTTGACCAGAAGCATTCTCGCAATATAACCAAAGACATAACACCGCTACACTTTCTCCGGGTTCTCAGCGCCTCTGCGGTTCGATATTCTTATCACTGTGCTAACCTGTTGAGAATCCTTCACTGATACACCTGTACTTTCCGGCAACGCCCAGCGCCTATGGTCTATATCAAGCGCGTGGAACTCACCAACTTCAAATCCTTCGGCGGCACGACGAAAATTCCCTTGCTGCCGGGGTTTACTGTCGTATCGGGCCCAAATGGTTCGGGTAAGTCGAATATTCTCGATGCGCTGCTGTTTTGCCTCGGACTTGCCAGTTCTAAGGGGATGCGGGCGGAACGCTTGCCCGACTTAGTGAATCACAACCATCCCCATCGCGGTACTGTGGAAGCCAGCGTCACAGCTACCTTTGATTTATCAGATGTTAGCGGTACGATTGTTGGCAATAGCAACGGACATCGAACAGCGGCTGGAGATTCCCCCCAACTCCCTCTTGAAAAGGAGGAGCAAGATATGACGGGGAAAGAATGGAGTGTGACGCGGAAGCTGCGCGTCACGCAGCAGGGAACTTACACCTCGAATTACTACATCAACGGCGAATCGTGCAACCTGACAGAACTCCACGAAAAGCTTAATCAACTGCGAATTTATCCCGAAGGCTACAACGTGGTGTTGCAAGGCGATGTCACCGGGATTATTTCCATGAACCCGCGAGAACGCCGGGAAATTATTGATGAGTTGGCTGGTGTAGCGGCGTTCGACAGGAAGATTGTCCAGGCGAAGGAGACGTTAGACTCAGTTAAGGAACGGGAAGATAGCTGTCGCATTGTGGAGGCAGAATTAATTGCCCAACGCGATCGCTTATCTCAAGATCGCATCAAAGCGGAAAAATACCAAAAACTCCGCGCCGAACTTCAGCAGAAAGAACAATGGGAAGCTGTTCTCAAATGGCGAAATCTTCAGCAACAAGAATCGAAACTGCGCGAACAAATTGAAGCAGGCGATCGCACTTCAACTGAATTAACCGCCCAACTCCAAGCATTACAAGCGCAAATTCAGCAAACAACGGCAGAACTAGATCAACTCAATGCCCGTGTCAAAGCTTTGGGGGAAGAAGAACTCCTGGCTTTGCAATCACTTCTGGCAAATCAAGAAGCCGAACGGCGTAATTTACAACGCCAGCAACAAGAGTTAGAAACAGCGGCTCATCATACCACTGGCAATATAGAACAAGAGCAGCAGTTAATTCAACAACACCAGCAAACTCTGCAACAACTGACTGAAGAACAGCAGCGCGGACAAACGCTGATCGCGCCTCTGGAGGAACAACGCAACCAAGCGCAGCAAACTCTATATCGGCATCGGGAAGACGCGGAAGCGATCGCATCTGCTTCCGAAGCTTGGGTGCAGCAACAAACTGCCCTAAGTCGCCAAATCGAAACTTTACTACAAACTGTCGAACCCCAGCGCACTGAACAAGCTCAACTAAGAGAGCGTTATACCAATTTAGAGCGGCAAATCGAGGAGCAAAGTCAACTTTTTCAAACAATTGAGCCAGAAATTGCCGCAAAACAGTCTCGTTTAGCTGATTTCGAGATACAATTATCTGATTATGCCCAAGAAATTCAATCCTTAGCTCAAGGTTTGGCAGCAGGCGATCGCGATCTGCAAATTCAGCAAGACACGCAAAAGCGCCTCTTACAAGAACAACGGGATAAACAACGCCAACTCGATAAGCTAGAAGCCCAAGCCCAAGCGGAACAGGAAAGTTTAGGCACCTTCGCCACCAAAGTTATACAGCAATCAGGACTACCTGGCGTGTGCGGCTTAGTTGCCCAATTGGGGCGAGTCGAACCACGCTACGCTTTGGCGCTGGAAATTGCTGCTGGTGGGAGACTGGGAAATCTGGTGGTGGAAGATGACGGCGTGGCGGCGGCGGGAATTGAACTGCTGAAGCAAAAACGGGCGGGGCGGATTACATTCTTACCTTTAAATAAAATTCAGCCGCCACGATTTTCGCCAGTGGTAGCGCTGCGTTATGCCGACGGATTTATCGATTATGCGGTGAATTTGATTGAATGCGATTCCCGTTATCGAAATATCTTCGCTTACGTCTTTGGAAGTACCGTTGTCTTTGAAAATATTCATGATGCTCGTCGTCACTTGGGGCAACACCGCATCGTAACCTTAGAAGGGGAACTGCTGGAAAGTAGCGGCGCAATGACTGGCGGTAGTAGCAGTCAACGTTCTGGGCTGCATTTCGGTACTGCTGATGCGGGAGAATCTGCGGAAGCGATCGCGTTGAGAAATCGCCTACAAGAAATTGACCGAATTTTAGAACGTTGTGGCGAGGTGATTTATACCCTTTCGGCAAAGACGAAGCAACTGAATTTAGAATTGACAGAGGCGAAGGCTAAGCGGCGGGAGCAAGAGTTACATTTTGAACAGTTACAGAAGGAAATTAAGGGTTTAATTGCCCAAGCTGAAACAACGCGATCGCTTCTTTCAAAAAATACCCAAGAATTTAACACCGCCCAATCTCGCTTACAATCTCTAGACGCTGAATTACCCGCCCAAGAAGCACAATTGCAACAATTGCGCCAAGCTTTGGCAGAATTAGAGCAATCTCAAACGCATAGCGAATGGCAACAAATTCAGGCAACAATTAAAGCCGATGAGCAACATCTCTCTGAACGAGAAAAAGCTCTCCGCGCCGCCGAACAAAGATTAAAAGATTTGGAAAATCAGCAGCAGCGTCTGCAAGAAAAAAGCCAAGAATCCCACCATCGCTTGCAGGAATATCGCACGCAGCTATCAGGAGTTGTAGAAACGCGAATTTTCGCATCTCTACAGTTGTCAACACTCAGCGAACAAATTAGGCAAACTCAAACAGGCTTGAAACAACAAGAGGAAAGGTTGGGCGAAGCAAAAATACAACGCGATGCCAGCGAAACTCAACTGCGAGAACGTCATCTTTCTCAACAGCAGCTAGAATGGCAACTGCAAAAACTCCAAGAAACGCAACAATCGCGGCGGGAAGAACTTACTGCTGTGAAAACTCAGCTGGAAACCCAACAAGCAGAATTACCCGATCCTCTGCCAGAAGTGCCAATGCTGGTCAATCCCGAATCAAGCGAGTCAAATGCGATCGCATTTGACAAGTTAAGCGATCAACTAGAACAAATGCAGAAAGAGATGCGTAATCTTACCAAACGCCTGCAAGCAATGGAACCGGTAAATATGCTGGCATTGGAAGAACACAACCGTACCACCACCCGACTTGAAGAACTAACTCAGAAATTAACAACATTAGAAGCCGAACGCACCGAATTATTATTACGAATTGAAAACTTCACCACCCTGCGCTGCCGCGCTTTCCAAGAAGCATTCGACGCAGTAAACGAAAACTTTCAGGCAATATTCGCCGAACTCTCCGATGGAGACGGTTATTTACAACTTGATGATTCCGAAGATCCGTTCAACGGAGGACTTAACTTAGTTGCCCATCCCAAAGGCAAACCTGTGCAGCGGCTTGCTTCCATGTCTGGCGGCGAAAAATCTCTAACCGCCCTTAGTTTCATCTTCGCCCTGCAACGCTATCGCCCCTCTCCTTTCTACGCCTTTGATGAAGTTGATATGTTTTTAGATGGAGCAAACGTAGAGCGATTAGCTAAAATGATCAAACAACAAGCTATGCAGGCGCAGTTTATTGTTGTAAGCCTCCGCCGCCCAATGATTGAATCATCTGAGCGCACTATCGGTGTCACTCAGGCGCGAGGAGCTTACACCCAAGTTTTGGGGCTAAAATTGCATTCCTAAAAAGAGTCTGTATGATTTGATTTAGCAATCTTCGCCGAAAGTCCGACACCATAGCGGTATTTCGTTTGGTATCGGGATGGATAGGCGGTCAATCGATGAAGTTCAATACTCCGGAGATTGACAATCTCCTGCTAAGCAATAGTCGGATTCGCTGAGAAGCCGACACAATACCTGTACTCAGGTTATTGTAGGAGTATGTCACTATAAATAACTAATAAGATTCGAGATCGGGATTGGGCCTCCAATGACATCTGAACAAATCCTTCAACGCTCTGACATCTTAAATACCCAAGTCATTACCCGCGACACTGGTAAGCGCTTGGGGATTATTAAGGAGCTATTAGTAGACATCGACCAGCGGAAAGTTGTAGCACTGGGTTTGCGAGACAACCTACTCTCGATTGCGGGGATGCCACGGTATATGCTCCTCAGCAGCGTTCGTCAGATGGGTGATGTCATCCTAGTTGATAATGATGACGTTATTGAAGATATCGACGTTGAAGCCTACAGCAGCCTGATCAACAGCGAAGTAATTACCGAAACAGGTGAACTTTTAGGCAAAGTGCGGGGTTTCAAGTTTGATGGTGAAGACGGCAGAGTTTTCTCGCTGATTATTGCTTCTTTGGGCCTGCCGCAAATTCCCGATCAGGTTGTAAGTACCTATGAGCTGCCGATTGATGAAATTGTCAGCAGTGGCCCAAATCGTCTGATTGTTTTTGAAGGTTCCGAAGCACGCTTGGTTCAGCTAACTGTGGGTCTTTTAGAGCGTCTTGGCATTGGCAAAGCCCCTTGGGAACGCGACGAAGAGGAAGCTTACTTCCAGCCAACAGTCCGTCCTGAAAATCAACTGCCTACTGGAATTCCCGTCAACGCAAAACCAGCAACCTCTATTCGCGCTTCTGCCCCTGTAATTGAAGAAGCTCGCTGGAGCGAGGACGAGGAGTATTGGGAAGAACCAGAACCACAGCCAATTCGGGCGCGGCGGGCGGAATCAATTTATTACGAAGAAGACGAAGAAGAGGATAACTGGAGCGAAGCGACAACCGAGACGCGACGAGTAGTTCGCTATGAAGAAGAGCGAACCTATGTAGAACCGGAACCATACGAGGACGAGTACGAAGAAGACGAATACGAAGAGAAAGATGTTTGGGAAGATGCTGAGGAGCCACCTTACAAAGCACCTCGGATAAACATCCCTGAAAAAACTAAAGCGCCAGAATACGAAGACGGCGCTTATTAAAAGGCAAAAGGCAAAATTCCCTCATTCCCAGGTCGCAGCCAAAGAATGAGGGAATTTTGCACCTAAGCTAACTCAGAACTCAGCACTTTTTTAAGCGAGTCAGTAGCAGCACAATTTCATCAACTGCCTGCCGTACCGTCGCCGCCGATTGGTTGGATTGATTCACAATAATGCTAAAAACGATAGTTTCATACTCTGGGTGGCTCATATACCCTGATAAAGAAACTACTCCGCTCATTGTTCCTGTCTTCGCTTGCACACTACCTTGAGCTGGTGTATTTTGAAAGCGATTTAGGAGATTGCCGCTTTTTCCAGCCACAGGTAAAGATGCTATATATATGGCTGCTTCTGGAGTCTTTGCGATCGCTTTGAGAGTTTGCACCAGTGCTGCTGGACTCACGAGGTTATGACGAGACAGCCCAGAACCATCATCTAGCACGTAGCTGCTAGGATCTACTCCTAATTCTGTTAATGTCTGTTTAAGGGCAGCTAAGCCCTGTTGTAGGGATGAATCACTCTGGACTGTAGCAGATGTAGCAGAGGCACCAAGCGATCGCAGCAGCACTTCCGCATATAAATTATTACTATTCTGATTTGTCTGGGCTAAAAGAGTCCCCAACGGCGGAGATTCCACAGCGGCTAGTTCCTCAGTTGGAGGCTGGGAGTTTGATCCAACCATTGCCTCTGCAACAGTAATTCCCTCAATTGCCAAAGCGCGTCGCAAGTGTCGCAAAAAGTAATCTGCTGGATTAATAATTGCCATATCTAAATACACAGGTTTAGCATCAGCAGGCAATTGTCCTTTAATCTCTAACACTGGTTTCCCTAGCACAGCATTAAGTTCTATGGAGGGTGCTGATTTTGCTTCTGTTGTTACCGAATTATTTTCAATTCTCCATTGAGTTAGTGCCAGAGGATCTGCCCACGATGTTTGCAATGGTTTTCCTGGGGTTTGTGGTGATATTGTCAGCACCACAGCATTTTGATTCAAGATTAAACTATTAACTGGTGCGCCATAGTTTGCCCGCAAATCTCCCCATTCCCAACTGGTATTTACCGCCTGTCCTTTAAAATAATCGTCTTCTAGAATTAACTGTTTTACCTGAGTAATTCCCCGCCGCTTCAACTGTTGCGCCAAATCTCTCAATTGGGTATCCGTTAAACTGGGATCTCCTCGTCCTACAACGCGCAAAGAACCATCACCCGTTCCATAAATAGAGGTGCGAATCCGATGCTGAGAACCCAATTTGCGTAAGGCAGCAGCTGTTGTTAGCACCTTTACATTAGATGCTGGTATGAAGTAACTCTCGTGTTCGCGGCTGTAGAAAATGCTATTTTTAGTTAACGGTTCAATCAAAATCCCCCAACGAGCGCGGCTCCACTGCGGACGGTTTGTAATAGCATCAATTGCAGTTGTTAGCTGGGAAGGACATAAAGCAGCAGATTGAGGCTTTTGGGTTTGAGAAACTTGTGCTGTATTCAGCTTATCTGGATGGGACGATTGATTATTTGCTTGGGCTGCTTGCTGCCCCGATAGCAACTGAGTGTTTAGTATTAGTATCAGGCTACTAATTTCACTAATTTTAACTATTGAATAACCTTTTCCTTTCTTACTAGGCGTAGCGCAGCCATCTTGCCTGCCTTGCTGAGAACCCGAATTCGGATGCCCTGTGTCCTGAAAATCTGATTTTTCCCACTGGGCTGCTATCTCACTTATTTTTGATGATATTTTTATCATTAAGATTTTTTCTGAATAAAAATGCTTGGTATCTTGTAAATCTTACCGGAGACAGGTGGCAATATCAAGAATAGTTTATAGTAATTCTATTTTATGTGTAGAGATGTTGCATACAACGTTTATAGTTTTATATGAACCGCAGAGGCAAGAGAGGACACAGAGGAAAAAAACGGAGAGTTTATAAATGAATTGCCAGTGGTTCAGATACGCGGCTTCTTAGAGAAGTCAGGTATCTCGCCTTCACAAATCATTTAGGAGTGCTATAGCAATTCTATTTAAGTTGTGAACGAGTATTCACCCTGGTGTAGGGACATGGCATTGCCATGTCCCTACAGGGGTTCAGAAACCATTTAGGACTGTTATATATTTATAAAAATATTTCTAACGATAGAGCTTAGTAAAGTTAGTTAATATAAATAATATACATGATAATCAAAATTTTTATTTCCAACAAAAGAGATTTAGGTAATTATAATCATGGCGATACAAGAGCGAGATGTTGACAAAAATAATATTCCAAGAGAGCGATACCGGGACAACAACGGGAGAAAATATCTTTGGGTCGTCTTAGCGAGTGTACTCTCGACCTTGGGTTTAGTTGCAGCTGGCTTCTGGCTGTATCAGCGGCTGGCATCGAGAGATGCGATCGCACCCGTTACTACCGTCAGCCCTTCTATCAGTCCGACAATTGAACCACCCGCCGCATCTCCCCTGCCTAGTGTTGGCATTCAACCCGATCAATTTGTCCAGCCTGCTTTAGGCAACAAAGCACAAGTAGAATTAACCGCAGTCCGGAGAGTTCTCGGCGCACCCGATGAAGTTACCGTCGAGATGCGAATTAATCGTCTTTCAGACAATGTTGGGGGTAGTGACATTATTAGTCCTGGGTCTACAACCGCCCGTAATCCTATCACCAACGAAACTTACTATGCAGTAGATGTCCTTAATCGTTCATCCGGATCGACTTCTTTATATCAGTTGAGTCGAGGTCAACCAAAAGAAGCTTATGTTGTGCTAAATGTGCCAGCAGGCATTAACACTATTGACATTTTTGTTGAGAACACGGGAGTATTTAGAAATGTGCCAATTGCTGATGCCAGCGCTAATCCAGTGAGTAGAATGGCACCCGCACCTCCAGCACCGATTAACACAGCGCCAATTTCCCCAGTTCCCCAATCTCAAGTCCCCTATAGCACAGCCAGTGCGCCGCGTAGCAACGTTGGAATTCAACCAGGTCAATTTGTACAACCTGCTTTGGGTACAAAGGCACAAGTAGAGTTGCTTTCAGTAAAGCGGGTTGCAGATCCAGAATTGAGAACCCGCGACGTAGTGAACGTGCAGATGCGCGTCCGCCGTCTGGCAACGGATAACATAGTTGGGAGTGACATTATCTCTGTAGGCGGGACAACAGCCAGAAATCCTGTCACCAGCGAAACCTACGAAGCAGTTGACTTGCTTAATCGTTCCACGGGAAACGTTTCTTTGTATCTGTTGCGTCCCCAAGCTTCGGGTGATGCCTATGTTTGGCTGAGGGTACCAGAGGGAACCAACACGCTTGACATTTACATACCTGAGACGCAGGCATTTAAGAATGTGCCTATTTCCAATTAGATAGGCGTAATGAGATAGTTATGAGTTGTGAGTTTGAAATTCATAACTCCTAATTCCTAACTATTAAGAGGGTATGAGCAATTTTTTATCTGGCGTGGCTGTTGTACTTTCTATTTTGGCGTTGATTACCAGCGGTTACAGTGCCTATCAAGTTTTGGAACTGAGAAAGGACGTTGATACTGCTGATAATTTACAAAGCAATGCAACGGCTACTGATAATCAAACACCTGTGGCAACACCTAATGCACAAACCACGCCCGAAGCCAATACTGCGATTCAACCAAAGCAGTTTGTTCAGCCTGCTTTGGATGGTAAAGCGCAGGTAGAGTTGCTTTCAGTGCGGCGAATTGCACATCCTGATAATGGATTGCGAAATGTGGTAAATGTGCAATTTCGGTTACGACGGGTGACTCCAGACGTGGCGGGGTCAGAAGCTTTATTTCCGGCAGCGACAACTGCTAGTAGTCCCATCACAAACGACAGCTATAAAGCTGTTTGGGCTAATCGTGCCACGCCGTCTATTGCTCTGGACAGTATTGGTCAAAATGCCTCAGTTGATGCTTATGTTTGGCTGCAAGTACCGCAGGGAACCAATTCGCTAGATATTTACGTTCCCAACACGCAGCCGTTTAAAAACGTGCCGATTTCAAACTAAAAACCAAAAATAAGGGTGGGCTTTTCAAGTCCACCTCGCCAAATTAAAACAAAATTGCTTACTTATGGGGCAGGTATCTTGTCTGCCATTTTAGATAAATTTTTAAAGTAAAAATAAAAATCATGGATCTCATGCAGATGAGCGATTCGCTACCTAACAACTACGCAGAAAGCACTAGCACACCGCCTGAATTAGGCTTAGTTTGCATCACCACATCTGATAAAGTGCGTTATCGCGCCCTGACGCGCAAGCGACTGTTGCAGTTGCCGACTGCGGAGCAAGAGCAAGTTTTGCGGCAGTTGTATACTGATAATTTGCAACGCTTGAATGCGGCAATAGATTTCTGTAAAGAGAATAATATTAGGCTTTATCGAATCCCCTCTGGGTTGTTTCCGTTTGCTGATACGGAACAGGGGGAGACGATACTGGATGAGTTTAAGGAACAGATAAAAGCAACAGGCGATCGCGTTCGTCTTTCTGGCATCCGATTAGTGGTACATCCAGATCAATTTGTGGTACTCAGTTCCGATACGCCGTCTGTGATTGAGAACAGTATTAAGATTCTCCAGATGCACGCCCGGAATATGGATTTACTGGGGATGCCGCGATCGCCTTGGGCGATGATGGAGATACACGGTGGTAAAGGCGATCGCGCTGAACGTCTGATCAATGTTATCCGCGATCTACCTGATGAAATTCGCTCTAGATTAGCACTAGAAAACGATGAATACGCTTACAGTGCAGCAGAAATTCTGGCTGTTTGTCGGGAAGCTGGCGTACCAATGGTTTTCGACGCACACCATCACATCATTCACGAGAAGCTGGATACTTACGAAGATGCCAGCATTGCCGAGATTTTAGCAGCCGCGCGTACTACGTGGGCTGTACCTGAATGGCAACTGGTGCATATTTCCAACGGGCGGGAAGAGTTTGGCGATCCGCACCACAGCGATTTTATTACAGTGATGCCGAGTTCCTATCGGGATGCTCCTTGGATTGAGGTGGAAGCTAAGCTGAAGGAAGATGCGATCGCTAAACTGCGCGAAATTTGGCCTCCTGTCTTTGGTACTGCACCTGCACCGAAACCGCCAGAGGACAAGCCAATAGACGAAACTCCCCACAAAACCAAGCAAAAGAAACGTTCTCTTAAGAAGGTTGAACAATCGGAGGATCAACCTCAGGAAACTAAGCAAAAGAAACAACCAGCCAAAAAGGTTGCAAAAAACAACAGTGAAGTTTTGAGTGCAAACTTAAGCGGCGAGTAAAGGTGATGGTGCATCCCAGCAAAATACCAGGAGAAAAGGAAGTCTGTGGGCGATTTGCAAATACGGGATGCTCCCACCCCTCATCCCAAGCTACAACTTATTTACCGCTTCTGGTTCTAGCTTCTGGACTTCTCTCAATCGTGCGACGGATATCATTAAGCGATCGCCCTTCTTGCAACGCTCTCAATTGGCTTTGCATACCATTGCTATCGGCATCGCGTCCCAGCACTTCCCGATAGATTTGGTTAATTTTGTCACGGGCTTCTTGACTTTGAACAATCGAGCGACGAATATCTCTAAGTGACTCGCCATCTTGTATAGCTCTTACGTGACCTTGGATGCCTCTGAAATCACCATCCCGTCCCAGAACTTCTCGATAAATTTTATTTATCTCCGAGTAATAATTCTTTGTTGAATTACCTTGCTGCGAAGTGTTGGAACGCCAAATCTCATCCTGAGTTGCTGGCCGTCCGCAAACTACTTGGTTGGAGTTATCCACGATACATAACCGTTGCTGTGCGCGGACTGGGGCTACAAAAATAGGTGTAATCAATAATGCTACGGTGAAGAGAGTTGTTAACTTCATATGTTTTATCCCCTGAATATTTGTTGTATATTCACAGTACAGTTGACTTCTGTTTCCTCTCTTCACCTAAGTTAGTCATCCAAGTGGGTGATTGGCAAGATCAGCAGAACTGGGGATAAATCTGTCGCCACGCCAGCACCGTAAATATAGTGTTTCTCAGTTGAAGTCCAATACAGACCTAACCCCCCAACCCCCTTCCCTACAAGGGAAGGGGGAGTTAGCCACTCCCCTTGTAGGGGTGGTTGGGAGAGGTCAGATTGTATTGCATCCAAAGGGTTAGGCGTAACCTTAACCCATCCTAAAGCTACTTATTTGCTGTCATCGTTGCCTATTACCTTCTCAACCAGTTCTTTTGCTCCTTCAATCAACCCAGGATTGGACTGATTGGTTGCTTTGACACTTTCTTGGTAAATTTCATCCTGCTTTTGCGGATCGCGAGCCTGCTCTGCGGCTTCTTCATAAGATTCTTCCCGAAGCTCAATTGCTGCATTATTTCCAGAGGTACTGTCAACTTCCTGTGCAGCCAACTGTGATGCTGCATAAGCTGGCTGACTGGCAAAAATGAATATATTTGATAGACTCAGCAAACTTATCAGACCTACAACCAAAATGCTCTGGCGAAATACTTGACCTAAAGCTGTTAAAATGCGTTGCATATAAATCTCCTCCCAATCGTTGTTTGTAGAATTTGACGCTAAGCGCGATCGCATTTGTCGCCTGGTGCAACATCGCTACACTGACCAAAGGCTATCTCTTAACGCCAGAAAAATCTCTTGACCAGAGAGATTTTAAAGGTTTAACTACAACACTCCCTTCTGCCGCAAGATACATTCAAGCACTGGGAAAAATTAAGGATTGTTATCGCCCGATTACGAATAGGAAAGTTTTAAATTAATAACTTAATAACTCATAGCTTTTTTTTATTTTTCAGGTAGTAAGATTCGGTTGAGGCAATTTCCCAAAAGTATCTAAGAGCAGTTGCGGAATCGCTTTTGGGCGCATCGCTGTTATATCCACCCACACCCACAGCGCCTGGGCTGTCACCAACAGCTTTTCCTCTGGCTGTTTGCGGATTTCATAGCGGCGAATGGCACGCGGGCCGCGCATCTCGGAAAGCCAGGTGGTGACTTCCAGCCACTCGCCTGCAACGGCTGGGCGCAGATATTCTATCTCAATCCGCCGCATTACGAAGACACCGCCCAACTCTTCGCAGCGTTGCTGGGTAAAGCCGAGATGTTCTGAGTGTTCAACAGCCGCCTGTTCCAGGTAATGCTGATAGACGGCGTTGTTGACGTGGCCGAGGGAGTCCATCTCGTGGTATCGTACCCGCAGCTTAGTTTTGAACGGTTGCATGCGATCGCTTAGTCAAGATATTTCTTTTCCCTTTCCAGGCTAACCGATACCGTCCCGCCTCTTATGCTTTCTTTTGGTATAAATAACGTTTCTCAGTTGGGTGGAATATATCGCGGTTCTGACGTTCAGTCCACCTTGTTAGGGGGATGGCAATGCCATATCCCACCCTTGAATCTCTCCACGCCACACTGAGGATAAGCGCAATAAGTTCTAATTTTGTTAGGGAAACTGTTTTATCCTGTTAAGATATTATGCCAAGCTTTTTGGGCATCTATTCAGGCGGATTAGTTACACCCAAAGTAAGAGTTTGCCGTCCATCCCTATGAATCTGCTTTGACGATGGGAACTTCAACAATTTTTTTTTCTAGGGATTGGTAATTGGGAAGATATTTTTCCCAATTACCAATCCTCAATCCCACTTTTTTAGCCCTCTTCATCCGGGGAGTCATTCTCATCAAGTCGTTGCAACAAAGCTAAATGAAAGGCTTGCCGAGTTTGAGCATTCAGATATCTCTCTTGTAACGGTTGCCATTGCTGCCAAGCTTGGTAAGCTGTTTGATGCAACTGTTCGGCAAGAGTTGGAAGCTGGTTTTTGACCTTAGAGTCTAAGATATCAGTCAGCACTTCGGCTAACACCGCACTGTCTTGAATTTCCCCCAAGATTTCCTGAATTGATTTCACATCTTGCAGATAACCTGCATAAGCGGGGCCATAGAGGTCTGTAAATAGTTCCATCTGATAGCGGACGCGCTTTGCTTCCTTACGCAAACTGTGGAGAACTTCCCCTTGATCTGCTAAAAGTTGCGTTACAGCTTCTGGTTCTAAATCTTTGGCAATTTTAATTTCTGGTGCTTTGACATCAGTTCCTAGCAACCAACCAGGGTGGAGAAAAAAGCGACTGATTTCTGGTGAAAGTAAATCTGGTAGAACCTGACGTAAAGGCATCTGAGCAATTTCTTGATAACTTGGATGCTTTAGCCATGTTTGAAACGACTGCTTCAGTTTTTGGTAACGCTGATGATCTAAAGTTTGGCGTACTTGCTCTAGGGCGTGGTGACGCTGTTTATTTAAAGATGCGATCGCTTCCTCTAAGGTTTTCTGTTCTTTTGAGGGTAAATTAGGATAATAACGATTTTTTAGCGCTTCCTGAAGTACGTCTATATCTCGCAACTCCCCAAGACTATGACCTATTTTCCCAATCTTATTTTCTTGGGCTGACTTAGGAAGATCCAGTGCTGGCGCAAACCCTGTTATTGCTGAACGCAAGCGACGCATCCCGACGCGCATCTGGTGTAAGGCTTCTGGGTCTTTGTCTTTGATGACATCGCTTTCGTGTTTAAGCGTTTTATGAAAGTGTTTTTCAATCGCTAGGTAAGCCCAATCTCCTAGATTCTGGGCTTTTTCTAATGCACTCTTTTTCATGGCAATATTGCCTCACCCGTGTAAAAGATTAATAAATCCTTAAGATGGAATTAAGCTGAATGTTCACACTAGCACATTCCTGCTCAAATTTCGGTATTTCACTTTAACGCAACCAAATAGGATTTATGATATTACCTGGGGAAGAGATCCATAAGTCGTATCGGGTTAGTGTTTCCCCAGTTTGCAGGTTTTTGATGAATGGCTTGCCAGTCCAGATTTGGCAGCTACAGAGATTTTTCGGTTCCTGAATCTCAAAGTCACTCTCAGTTTGTTGCAACCGGAAAAACTCAATATGCCAGTGAGCGGGTTCAACAGCAACACACTCGGTTGAATGTTGCTGTTGAACCTGCTTAATTGCAGTGGGCAGAAAATCGATATCAAGCACATATGATTGATAGTTATGCTGGCAGGCAAATTCTACAACTTTCTGCCAGTCATAGACTGGATCTTTCTCGCCATGAAGTTTGCTATCGTCGCCAAAGCAGTAACCTCCAAACAGCCAAACCAGTTTTGATAAAATGGTTTCTTGGCGGATGCGATCGCTTCTTAAAATTTCTAAATCTTCCTCTAGCAGGACGCGATCCGGAATGCACCACCAATATTCCCAATAAATTTGTGCATCTAGTGGTAGCGTCCGCTTGATGACTCCGGGGATGCGATCGCGTCGCTGAATTAAGCGTATTTCCTCCTTAGATGCACTCCTACCATCTGGAATCGGCAGTTCCATATTTGCCGCCAGAGGATGTTTCGGCGCGATCGTCATCTCATTAGGGACGAAGGAGTTCAGGTTCAACACAGATACTCTCCGAATCGGGCTACCGCAAATGTAATCTTCTATTCTACATCTTAGAATAGGTCAGTTTTGGCTATAAATTTTTATATAGAACCCATTTGACATCTAAGTTTGATATCTAAGAAGGTGCTGCAAGCCTCTTAATCATCAAGCGAATAAAACAAAGATTAACCTTGGCAGTCGCATTAGTTAAAGTTCT